>JAFKJZ010000474.1 GCA_017305815.1 Hyphomicrobiales bacterium | reverse complement strand
GCCTGATTTCCGCGCCGGACCGTCCCGGCCACGGCGCCGAGCCGCGCGCCGACGTGCTGGCGCGGTATCGGGCGAACTGATGTGGAAAGACTCTCACCCCAACCCTCTCCCGCGAGCGGGAGAGGGGGCAGGTCGAGCCGGTCTCGCCGCCTCAGCCGCGCCGCCGGAAAAGCCCTCGCCCGCCGGCGGGAGAGGGTGGGGTGAGGGGCTTTCTTGAGCTTTCTTCACCGCCGGAGAGACTGAACGTGGGGCGCCAATGCTCCGTCAACCCTGCGAAAGCAGGGATCCATGCAGCGGAAGCCTCCGACGATAGGGTTCCTGGTTTCCGGCCGTCTGGATCCCTGCTTTCGCAGGGATGACGCGAGGGTGGGGAGGGGTCGGAGGCAGGGCCCGAGGCATCCATTCAGGCCCGGTTTCGCAGATTTATTGAGTCTCCCTCTTGAGAATTGAAGGTGAGAATTGAGATGGCTGGTGCCGAGGAAACCCCCATGAAAACCGTTCTCGTCTATGGCGATTCCAACAGCTGGGGCGCCGAGCCGCAGCCCGAGCGTGGCGTCGGCGGACGCTTTGCGCCGGATGTGCGCTGGCCGGGCGTGCTGCAGAAGGCGCTTGGCGCCGGCGTGCAGGTGATCGCCGAGGGGCTGAACGGCCGCACCACCTGCGTCGACGACCCCGTCGAGGGACACCACAAGAACGGCGCCCGCTTCCTGCAGGTGGCGATCGAGACGCACATGCCGCTCGACCTCGTCATCATCAAGCTCGGCACCAACGACCTGAAGACGCGGCTTTCGATGCAGGCCGGCGACATCGCCGACGGCGCGGGCCGCCTCGCCGATATCGTGCTCGGTTCGGCGACGGGGCCGCAGGGCAGGGCGCCCAGGGTGCTGCTCGTCGTGCCGGCGCCGATCTCGAAACTCGGCTGGCTCAAGGAAATGTTCGAGGGCGGCACGGAAAAGTCGCGGAAGCTCGCCGGCGAGTTCGCCCGCGCTGCGGCGGCCCGCGATGTCCCGCTGTTCGACGCCGGCTCGGTGATCACCTCGAGCGAGGTCGACGGCATTCATCTCGATGCAGAAGCGCATCGCATCCTGGGCGAGGCGCTTGCCGGCCGCGTCCAGTCCCTGCTGGCGGATTGAGGAAGAAGAAATGGCGCATGACACGCTCAAGGTCGGCCTGTTCGGCATCGGCCTCAACGCCTACTGGCCGCAATTCGCCGGCCTTGAGCCGCGCCTGCGCGGCTATATCGAGCGGGTGGCGGAAAAGCTGGCGCGTCCCGGCGTCGAGATCGTCAATCTCGGCCTGATCGACGACCCGGAAAAGGCGATGGATGCCGGCCACCAGCTGCGCGCCGCCGATGTCGACCTGATCTTCCTGCACGTGACGACCTATGCCGTCTCCTCGACCGTGCTGCCCGTGGTGCAGCGGGCCAAGGTGCCGGTCGTCATCCTGAACCTGCAGCCGGAGGCGGCGATCGACTATGCGAGCTTCAACGCGCTCGACGACCGCACCAAGATGACCGGCGAATGGCTCGCCTTCTGCGCGGCCTGCCCGGTGCCGGAGATCGCCAACGTCTTCCGCCGCGCCGGCATCGATTTCCATCAGGTGACCGGCGTACTCGACGGCGACCCGCATGTCGACCGCGAGATCGAGGCCTGGATCGAGGCGGCGCGCGTCGCCTATGTCATGTCGCACAACCGCCTCGGCCTGATGGGCCGCTACTATAACGGCATGCTCGACATCTATTCCGACACGACGGCGCAGGTGGCGACCTTCGGCGGCCATCTCGAAATCGTCGAGATCGACGAGCTGGCGGCGTTGCGGAAGTCGGTGACGGAGCTGGAGGCGGCCGCCCGCGTCGACGCGTTCCGCGCCGAATTCGACATCCAGCCCGATTGCGACCCGGCCGAGCTTCTTCGCGCGGCGCGGACGTCTGTCGCGCTCGATCGGCTGGTGGCGAAGCACAAGCTCGGCTCGCTCGCCTATTACTACGAATCGACGCCCGGCCATGACCACGAGGACGTCATCTCCTCGGTCATCCTCGGCTGCTCCTACCTGACGGCGCGGGGCGTGCCGGTGGCGGGCGAGTATGAGGTGAAGAACGCCCAGGCGATGAAGATCCTCGATACGTTCGGCATCGGCGGTTCGTTCACCGAGTACTACGGCATCGATTTCAACGACGACATCGTGCTGATGGGCCATGACGGCCCCGGCCATACGAGGATTGCCGAGGGCAAGACCAAGGTCCGGCCGCTCAAGGTCTATCACGGCAAGGTCGGCTCGGGCGTCAGCGTCGAGATGTCGGTGAAGCATGGCCCGGTGACGTTGCTCTCGGTCGCCGAGGACGGAGCCGGCGGGCTGAAGCTGGTGGTGGCCGAGGCGGAATCGGTGCCGGGCCCGATCCTCGAGATCGGCAATACCAACAGCCGCTACCGCTTCTCGATCGGTGCGCGCAAGTTCGTCGAGGCGTGGAACGCCGAATGCCCGGCGCATCACTGCGCGATCGGCGTCGGCCACATCGCCGACCGGATCGAGAAGCTCGGCCAGCTGCTCGGCATCCGCACCGTCAAGGTCTGCTAAAAAGGGACGGGCGACCCGAGACGGAGGGGACGCCCGCCTCAGGGCTCAGGGCGTGATCGCCACCTTCAGCACGCCGTCGCGCTGGTGGCCGAACAGGTCGTAGGCCGCCTCGATGTCGTCAAGCTTGAAGCGGTGGGTGACCAGCGACTTCAGGTCGACGCGGCCGGAGGCGACGACGTTCATCAGCCGGCGCATGCGCTCCTTGCCGCCCGGGCAGAGCGAGGTGATGATCTTGTTGTCGCCGAGACCGGCCGAAAAGGCGCTGAGCGGGATCTTCAGGTCGCTCGAATAGACGCCGAGGCTGGAAAGCGTGCCGCCGGGGCGCAGCACGCGGAGCGCCGATTCGAAGGTGCCCTGGGTGCCGAGGGCCTCGATCGCCACGTCGACGCCGCGTCCATCGGTCAGCGCCATGATCTGCTCGACCGGGTCGCCCTTCTTGAAATCGACGACGATGTCGGCGCCGAGCTTCTTCGCGACGGCGAGCCGCTCCGGCACGGTGTCGACGCCGATGATCGTGGTGGCGCCCATCAGCTTGGCGCCGGCGACGGCGCAGAGGCCGATCGGGCCGAGCGCGAACACGACGACCGTGTCGCCGATCCTGACGCCGCCGCTCTCGGCGCCGGCGAAACCCGTCGACATGATGTCGGGGCACATCAGGATCTCTTCGTCCGAAAGCCCCTCGGCGACCGGGCTCAGATTGGCGGCGGCGTCCGGAACCAGCACGTATTCCGCCTGGCAGCCATCGATGATGTTGCCGAACTTCCAGCCGCCGGTGGCCTTGAAGCCGTGCTTGGTGCCGGGGCCGTCCTGCGAGCCGCAGCCGCAGAGGCACGCATAGCTGTGGCCGCTCGGCGTGATCGCGCCGGCGATGACGCGCTGGCCCTCGGTGTAGCCCTCCACGGCGGAGCCGAGCTTCTCGATCACGCCGACCGGCTCGTGGCCGATGGTCAGGCCCTTGGCGACGGGATATTCGCCCTTCAGGATGTGGATGTCGGTGCCGCAGATCGTCGTCGTGGTGATGCGCATCAGCGCGTCGCGCGGGCCGACGTCGGGAATGGGCTTCTCGTCGAGGACGATGCGCCCCGGTTCGACGAAGATGGCGGCTTTCATGCGTGGCATCTGGACCTCCTGCTACCCGATGGACGGGCCAAGGCTAACGGCAAGCGCCGTCAGTCGGCATTGATGCACGTCAAGATGACGCAGAGTTGAACCCTGCTACCAGGCCGGGTGTCGGCTGTGCCGCGCGCTCAGCCCTTCTCGACCGCCTCGTCGCGGGGCGGCGGCGCGCCGGTGTCGAATTCCGGCATACCCGCCTTGCCCTCGATGCGGTCGCGGTAGATCGCGGCGCGGCCGAGCAGCATCAGCGTCACCGGCGTCGTCACGGTCACGAAGACGGTGATCAGCAGTTCGTGCAGGGCGAGGCGCGACTGCAGAACCGAGAAGAACAGGATCGAGGCGATCAGCACGCCGCCGGCGCCGCAGGTGGTGCCGAGCGTCGGCGCGTGGATGCGCTCGTAGAAGCTCTTGAACTGCACGAGGCCGATGGTGCCGAGCAGCGTCAGCCCGGACCCGAGCAGCAGCAGCAGCGAAACGAGGATCGCCGCCCAGAGCGGGAAATCGTCGAGGCCGGTCATTCGATCACCTCGCCGCGCATCAGGAACTTGGCGAGCGCCGCCGTCGAGACGAAGGCGAGCAGCGCGATCACCAGGGCGGCCTCGAAATAGATCGTGCTGGCGGAACGGATGCCGAGAGTGAGGATCAGCAGCATGGCGGCGACATAGAGCGCGTCGAGGCCGAGCACGCGGTCCTGCGCGCGCGGGCCGCGGATGACGCGGAATGCGGCGCAGCCCATCGCCGCCACCAGCATCCACTGCGACAGCGTCACGGACCAGAGGAGGATCGTCGCGCTCATTCGAAAATCTCCGACAGCATCCGGGCGTAGCGGTTGCGGATCAGGTCGACCCAGGCCTGTTCGTCGACCAGGTCGAGCACATGGATCATCAGTCGGCCGGTGTCGGCATGGTACTCGATCCAGGCGGTGCCGGGCGTTGCGGTCAGGATGCAGGAGAGCACCGCCAGCGCGGTCGGGTCGCGCAGTTGCAGCGGAATGGTGAGGAAGCCCGGATTGCGCGGCCGGCGCTTGCCATTGAGGATGATGGTGGCAACCGCGATATTGGAGCGGAAGATGTCGCCGAGCACCAGGAAGAAGAGGCGAGGGATCAGGTCCCAGCGCCGGATGCGCGGCTTTGAGGGCTGCAGGGCCGTCATCGCCCAGGAGGCGCCATAGGCGATTGCCGCGCCGAGCAGCAGGTGGCCGAGTGAGAACTTGTTGAGCAGCAGCCACATCAGCAGCAGCGACGCCGTCAGCAGCGGATAGGGCAGGACCTTTCTCATGGCGCGACCTCCGCCGCCGGCGGCAAGACGCGCGGCGCGCGCATCACGCCCTCGATATAGGTCTGCGGCGAATGCAGGGACTGCGCGGTCTGCTCCATGTAGGTCATCACCGGGCCGCCATAGATGGTGAGGCCGGCGCAGAGCGCCAGCAGGAAGGCGACCGGCGCGATTTCCATCAGCAGCACGCGCGGCACGCGGCCCTCGATCGGCGCCCAGAAGGTCTGGATGCCCGAGCGGGTGATCGAGATCATCGCCGCGAGGCCGGAGATCACCAGCAGGCCGGCGAAGACCCAGCTCGCGAGCGAAAGCGTGCTGCCCTGGGTGAGGCCGTTCGGGTTGAACACCGCCGTCAGGATGGCGAACTTGCCGATGAAGCCGGAGAGCGGCGGCAGGCCGGCGAGCAGCAGGCCGCAGCTCGCGAAGCAGATGCCGAGGATGACGAGCGTGGCGGGAATGGCGACGCCGATCTCCTCCTCCGCCTCTTCCTCTTCCATGTCGTCGCCATAGGCGTCCATGGTGACGGCGAGCACGTTGGCGGCCGGATCCTGCACGCGGTCGACCAGCTCGATCAGCAGGAAGAAGGCGCTGACCGAGAGGGTCGAGCTGACGAGATAGTAGAGCGCGCCGGCCGTGGTCGGCGCATTGGCCATGCCGATCGCGGCGAGCAGCGTGCCGGACGAGACCAGGATATAATAGCCCGCGAGCCGCCCCTTCGCCTGCGAGGCCAGCACGCCGATGATGCCGAAGGCCATGGTCACCATGCCGCCGACGAGAAGCCAGTTGTCGCCGACGCCGGTCGAATCGCCGGCGCCGGCTCCGAAGAGCAGTGGCGACAGCCGCATCAGCACATAGATGCCGACCTTGGAGAGGATGGCGAAGATGGCGGCGACCGGCGCTGCGGCGGCGTTGTAGGCGGTCGGCAGCCAGAAGCCGAGCGGCCACATGCCGGCCTTGACCAGGAAGGCGATGCCGAGAATGCCGGCGCCGGCATAGAGCAGCATCCGGTCGGAGGACGGCACGGCGGCGACGCGAAGGGCCAGATCCGCCATGTTGAGCGTGCCGGTGACGCCGTAGATCATGGCAACGCCGATCAGGAACAACGACGAGGCGGCGAGGTTGATGACGATATAGTGCAGGCCCGCCTTGACGCGCGCCTGGCCGGAGCCGTGCAGCATCAACCCATAGGACGAGGCGAGCAGTACCTCGAAGAAGACGAACAGGTTGAACAGGTCGCCGGTCAGGAACGCGCCGTTCAGCCCCATCAGCAGCAATTGGAACAGGGTGTGGAAGTGTGGGCCGCTCTTGTGCCAGCGCGCCAGCGAATAGATCAGCGCCGGCAGCGCCAGCAGCGCGGTCAGCACCAGCATCAGCGCGGAAAGCCGGTCGAGCACCAGCACGATGCCGAACGGCGCCGGCCAGTTGCCGAGCAGGTAGACGCTGGCGGCCGCCTGGTTCGTGGCGGTCGGTGTGTCGGCCATTTCGAGCAGCGTCAGCGCCACCAGCCCGAGGCAGATGGTGGAGACGATGTTGATCGCCGCCTTCACCTGGTGGCGCCGTTCGTCGAACATCAGCAGCAGCGCGCCGGTGAAGAGCGGCAGCAGGATCGGGACGATGACGAGATGATCGAGCCACGTCATCAGTTGGGCTCCCGGCCGTCGACATGGTCGCTGCCCGTCAGGCCGCGCGAAACCAGCAGCACGACGAGGAACAGCGCGGCGGTGGCGAAGCCGATGACGATGGCGGTCAGCACGAGTGCCTGCGGGATGGGGTCGGCATAGTCGGCAGGATTCACGGGCGCTCCCGAGGCGAGCACGGGCGGCGCGGCGACCTTCAGCCGGCCCATCGAGAAGATGAAGAGATTGACGCCATAGGCGATCAGCGACAGCCCGATGATGAGCTGGTAGGTGCGCGGCCGGAACAGCAGCCATACGCCCGAGCCGATCAGGACCCCGATTCCGATGGCGAGAACGAGCTCCATCAGGCGGCCTCCTCGCTGGTGGCCGGGGCCGTCCGCGGCGCGCGCAGGCGGCGGATCGACTGGTGGGCGAGGGCGATCAGCATGAGGGTGGTGGCGCCGAGAACGAGGGAGAACACGCCGAGATCGAAGAACAGGGCGCTGGCGAACGGAACCGCGCCGATCAGCGGCAGATCGACATATTGCGAATGCGAGGTCAGGAACGGATAGCCGAACACCCAGGACCCGCAGCCGACGACGGCAGCGAGGAGGAGGCCGATCGCGATCCAGCGCACCGGCAGCACGCGCAGCCGGTCCTCGACCCACACCGTTCCGGCGGCCATGTATTGCAGGATGAACGCGGCCGCCATCGCGATGCCGGCCGCGAAGCCGCCGCCGGGCAGGTCATGGCCGCGCATGAACAGGTAGGCGGCGAAGACGATGATCACCGGGAACAGCCACTTCATGATGACGGCGGGCACCAGCAGGTAGTCGCTGACGGTGTCGCCGAGCTTGCGGTCGGGCCGCGCGTCGTCATCGGCGTTCTGGATGCGTTGCTGTTCCGGCGATTCGACGCTGTCGGCGGCCGGGCGGAAGCGGCGCAGCAGCGCATAGACGGTGAGCGCCACGACGCCGAGAACCGTCATCTCGCCCATCGTGTCGAAGCCGCGGAAATCGACCAGGATGACATTGACGACGTTGCGGCCGCCGCCTTCCGAATAGGCCTTCTGCAGGAAGAAGTCGGAGATCGTGTCGGGCGCGGCGCGCGTCATGATCGCATAGGAGACGAGCATCATGCCCACGCCGGCGGCGACGGCGACGATGAGGTCACGATAGCGGCGGAGCTTGGCGCCGAGCGTGACGTCGCCGTTGACGATCTCCTGCGAGCGCTTCGGCAGCCAGCGCAGGCCGAGCAGGATCAGCACCGTCGTCACCACCTCGACCAGCAATTGGGTGACCGCGAGATCGGGCGCCGAGAACCACAGGAAGGTCAGGCAGGTGACGAGGCCGGCGCCGCCCATCAGCGTCAGCGCGACGAGGCGATGGAACTTGGCCTGCCATGCCGCGCCGATGGCGCAGACGATGGCGATCGCCCAGAGGCCGACAAAGGCCGGGTCCGCGCCGGCGAGCGTCAGCTTGTCCCGGTTGAAGCCGAGCACGGTGAGGGGCCAGATCGCAGCGAACAGCGCCACCAGCACCAGCCAGCGAAGCTGCGGCTGCAGGCGGCGGGTGCCGAGCCAGCCTTCGAGGAAGCGGGCCCAGCGCCAGGAAACCGTGACCATGGCGCGCTCGAAGATGCGCTGTCCCTTGAGGCGGCGGAAATAGGGCGGGCCTTCCTCCGAGGTCGCGAGGTAGTTCTTCAGCAGCGCGAACAGGACGAGGCCGACGGCGAGCGCGCCGAGGCTCATGATCAGCGGCAGGTTGAAGCCGTGCCAGACGGCGAGGCTGTATACCGGCGTGCGCGCGCCGAGCACCGAGGTGACGGCCGTGTGCAGATATGGACCGATCGTGATGCCCGGAATGACGCCGACGACGAGGCAGGCGAGCACCAGCAGCAGGATCGGGAAGCGCATCCAGAATGGCGGCTCGTGCGGCGTGCGCGGCAGGTCCGTCGGTGGCGGGCCGAAGAAGGTCGAGTGGATGAAGCGGACCGAATAGGCGACCGCGAAGGCGCTGCCGACGAAGGCGGCATAGGGCGCGACGGTATCGAGGATCGAGTTGGCATGTGTCTCGATCGTCTCGGCGAAGAACATTTCCTTCGA
>JAFKJZ010000473.1 GCA_017305815.1 Hyphomicrobiales bacterium | reverse complement strand
GGCCGTGCAGACGGTCCGTCTCGCCGAGGAATTCGCGCGCATGCATCTTCCAGAGCGCGATCGAGTTCTGGAAGTAGGTGTCCGCCCGCTCGCCGCCATAGAGCAGATGCATGCCGCCCTTCATGCGGATGCGGCTGGCGAACATGTTGAGCGGATCGCGAAGCAGGAGGATGTGCCGGCAGCGGCGTGGCCAGGGCGTGAAGATCGGCCGGTCGATCGGCCAGTCCTCCAGGCTGATGCAGAGGCCGCGGGCCATCAGCTTCCAGCCCGTCTCGCGCAGCATCCTGCGCTGCTGGCGGCGGGCGCAAAAGCGGGGGAACCAGTGCCAGAAGGCCTTGGTCCCGAACGGGTCGCCGAGCAGCGCCGGAACCTGCTCGCGCTGCAGGATGTCATTCAGGAAAAATGCGGAGTTCGTCAGTCCCGTCCAATTGAGGACGACGTGGTTGCCGCTCCTCCTCATGCCGTGAAACGCCCAGATCTGCATGGAAGCTGCCCCGTGTGGCCGCCCCCTGCCCCATTCCCAAAATGAGGAATATTATTTCATAAGGCTACCAACCTATACACGTTCTCGTGATCGAGCACACGCGACCGGTTTGCAGCCGGATTGCCGTCACGGCGCTTGACAGCGCCCCGCCCCATCCCTCTATTCCCGTCTCATGTCGCGGAACGAAAATGCCATGGCCGACGCCTCCAAGCCCCCGCTCGAAATCCTGCTCTGCGCGCCGCGCGGCTTCTGCGCCGGCGTCGATCGCGCGATCCAGATCGTCGAGCTGGCGCTGCAGCGTTTCGGTGCGCCGGTCTATGTCCGGCACGAAATCGTGCATAACCGCTATGTGGTCGACGGCCTGCGCGAGAAGGGCGCGGTCTTCGTCGAGGAACTGGACGAGATCCCGGACGACGGCCAGCCGGTGGTCTTCTCGGCGCATGGCGTGCCGAAATCCGTGCCGGAGGACGCCCGCGCCCGCGAGATGTTCTTCCTCGACGCCACCTGCCCGCTCGTTTCCAAGGTGCACAAGGAAGCGCAGATCCATTTCAAGCGCGACCGCGAGATCGTCCTCATCGGCCATGCCGGCCATCCCGAGGTGATCGGCACCATGGGCCAGTTGCCGGACGGCAGCGTGACGTTGATCGAGACGGTCGCGGACGCCCGCGCCTTCACGCCCAAGAACCCGGAACAGCTCGCCTTCATCACCCAGACGACGCTCTCGGTCGACGATACCTCGGCGATCGTGAAGGTGCTGACGGAACGCTTCCCGGCGATCACGGCGCCGCACAAGGAAGATATCTGCTACGCGACCACCAACCGGCAGGAAGCGGTCAAGCGCATCGCCGGCGACGTCGACGCGATGATCGTCGTCGGCGCGCCCAACTCGTCCAACTCCCAGCGCCTGCGCGAGGTGGCGGAGCGCGAGGGGTGCGCGGTCTCGGTGCTGATCCAGCGCGCCTCCGACATCGACTGGTCCCAGCTCGGCGACATCCGGCGCGTCGGCGTCACGGCCGGAGCCTCGGCGCCCGAAATCCTGGTCGAAGAGGTGATCGACGCCTTCGCCGCCCGCTACGCCGTCTCGGTCGAGGTGGTGCGCAACGCCGAAGAGACGATCGCCTTCAACCTGCCCCGCGAACTCCGCCTTCCAGCCGCAGAATGAGCATTTCCTGATGGCCGTCTATACCGAGATCGCCGACGACGAACTCGCATGCTTCATCGCGGGCTACGACATCGGCAATGTCGTCTCCCTCAAGGGCATCGCCGAGGGAGTCGAGAATTCGAACTACCTGCTTGTGACGGATGCAGGCCCGCACATCCTCACCCTCTACGAGAAGCGGGTCGATCCGAACGACCTCCCCTTCTTCATCGGCCTGATGGAGCACCTGGCAAGCCGCGGCATCAACTGCCCGCAGCCGGTGCGCAACCGCGAGGGCCAGGCGCTCGGCATGCTGGCCGGACGGCCGGCGGCGATCGTCACCTTCCTGCAGGGCATGTGGGTGCGGCGTCCGCGCGCCGATCATTGCCTCGCCATCGGCGGTGTGCTGGCAGAGCTGCACATCGCCGGCGAAGGCTTCGAGCTGACCCGGCACAATGCGCTGACCGTCGATGGCTGGCGGCCGCTGTTCGACCGCGCCTCGGCGCGCGCCGACGAGGTGATGCCCGGCCTCGCGGACGACATCCGCGCCGAGCTCGACCTGCTGGAGAGCACCTGGCCGACCGACCTGCCGCGCGGCGTCATCCACGCCGACCTCTTCCCCGACAACGTCTTCTTCCTGCAGGACGAGCTGTCGGGCGTGATCGACTTCTATTTCGCCTGCAACGACTTCCTCGCCTATGACGTCGCCGTCTGCCTGAATGCCTGGTGCTTCGAGCCGGATGGCTCGCTCAACGTCACCAAGGCGCGCGCGCTGCTCGCCGGCTACCAGAAGGTGCGTCCCTTCACGCCGGCCGAGCTCGCGGCGCTGCCGCTCCTGGCGCGTGGCTCGGCGCTCCGTTTCCTTTTGACCCGTCTCTACGACTGGCTCAACGTACCGCCCGGCGCGCTGGTCGCGCCGAAAGACCCTCTCGAATATCTGCGCAAGCTCCGCTTCCACCGCATGGTGGCGGATGTCAGCGCCTATGGATTGATCCTTTGACCGACGAAAAGCGCATCGCCATCTGGACCGACGGCGCCTGCTCCGGCAATCCCGGACCGGGCGGCTGGGGGGCCGTTCTCATCGCCGGCGAGCATGAGAAGGACCTGAAGGGCGGCGAGGCCGACACCACCAACAACCGCATGGAACTGACGGCGGCGATCGAAGCTCTCGACGCGCTGAAGCGGCCCTCCGTCGTCGACCTGCACACCGACTCCCAATATGTGAAGGGCGGCATCACCGGCTGGATCCATGGCTGGAAGCGCAATGGCTGGAAGACGGCCGACAAGAAGCCGGTGAAGAACGTCGACCTCTGGCAGCGCCTCGATACGGCGCTGCAGCGCCACAAGGTGACCTGGCACTGGGTCAAGGGCCATGCCGGCAACGAGGAAAACGAGCGCGCCGACCAGCTCGCCCGCGAGGGCATGGCGCCCTACAAGGTGAAGAAGAAGAGCTTCACGCCGGGCTGATCGCCCGCTCCCAGAGGCGGCGCACGCCGAAGCGGTCGAACGACGTGTCGTTCGAAATGAGCGCGATGTCCTCGATCAGCGCCTGCGCGATCAGGAGCCTGTCGAACGGATCCGGATGGCCCTCGGCGATCGTCTCGGCGCGGACGGCATGCGCCGTCGTGATCGGCAGGCGCCCGAAGCCGGCAAGGTCGATCTCTTCCTCGACGTGATCGGCAAGCCGCTGCATGGCGGGCAGGATGCCGATGCGGCGCTTTCCCATCAGTTCCAGCACGGAGGCGGCGCTGATCAGGGGATCGTTGCCGGCGTCGGCGATGGCCGCCCGGGCGGCGGGCGCCAGCCGCGGGCTCCCCATCATCCACCAGAACCAGACTTGCGTGTCGAGCAGCAGCCGCATGGTCCCTAGTGATCCCATTGCGACGGGTCGGAAGGCGGATAGGGATCGAAGAAGCGGTCGTCGAAATCAATCATCCCGCGCAGACGACCCGGGATACGCGGCGAGCGATCCGGAGCCGGCTCGGCAGGCCCGAGCGGGACAACCCGCGCGACCTCCGTGTCGCCGCGCATCAGCACGACATCCTCGCCCGCCAGGGCCTGGACGACCAGGCGGGAGAGGTTGGTCTTCGCCGCGTGCATCTTGACCCGTACCATCGCGGAAAACCCATCGGCCTATATCCAGCTAATGAGTTTCCGCAACGGAAGCAAGAAGACTAGAGCAGCTCGAGGATCGCGGCCGCGCCGGAGCCGGTGACGCCACCGGCTTCCTCGACGTTCAGCGTCTTGACCACGCCGTCCTCGACGATCATGGCGTAGCGCTTCGAGCGGATGCCGAGGCCATTGGCGGAGAGGTCGAACTCCAGGCCGATCGCCTTGGTGAACTCGCCGGAACCGTCGGCGAGGAACAGGACCTTATCCTCGGCGCCGGTGGCCTTGGCCCATGCGCCCATGACGAACGCGTCGTTCACGGCGATGACGGCGATGGTGTCGACGCCCTTGGCCTTGATGGCGGCGGCCTGCTCGAGATAGCCCGGCAGGTGGTTCTTGTGGCAGGTGGGCGTGAAGGCGCCGGGGACGGCGAACAGCACGACCTTCTTGCCGGCGAAGATATCGGCTTCCGTCTTTTCGACGGTGCCGTCCGGGGTCACGACCCGGAACTTCGTTGCGGGGATGCGATCGCCAACCGAGATGGTCATCTCGTGCTCCATGGATTGCGGTGGGTGGATTGGATTCGGGAGGAATGCGGCGCGGGGCAGCACTCCGGGAAGCAAGCGCGGCGACGTTACGGCTTCGCGTCGCCGGCGTCGAGCGTGAAAGTCCGGCTGGTGGCGCCGGCCTCGCCCGTGAGCGTCAGGCGGATCTCCGTGCCGGCTATGGTCCCGGCGGCCGTACGGCGGTCGACCGCGAAACGGAAGACGCGCGCCCCACCCTCGCCTTCCGCCGCCTTCGGCGGGTCGGCGAACCAGTCGCCCGGCGTCTCGACGAAGAGCGCTTCCTTGCCCGACGCGTGATAGCGCGCCTCGAACTCCGGCTTCTGGTCCGATCCGCCGCTTCGCTTCAGCGACAGCAGTTCGAGCGCGCCCGGCTTGCCCGGCCCCGGCAGCGCCGCCCGCGCAGCGGCGATCAGGGTGGAGGCCGCGCCGTCATGCCCCGCATTGCCGACGTCGAGCGACGTCGTCATGTGCACGGGGATGCAGATCTCCTCGCAGATGCCGATGTCCATCTTGACGTCGAGCGTCACAGGGTCGGCCTTGTCGGCGACCGTGAAGCGGACCGGAAGCACCACACGGTCGCGATAGATGTTGGAGGCCGCGTAGCCGTCGTCGTAGCGCTCGGGCGCGGGGTATTCGACGGCCGCGGCCTCGGCATTCGTCGAAGCGGAGAAATCGAAGCGCGGCGGCACGCCGGCATCGCCCGGCGAGCGCCAATAGGTCTTCCAGCCCGGCGCGAGCTCGATCTCGATCGCCCCTTCCAGCGTTCCGTCCGCCGCCGGCGTGGCGGCGACGAGGCGCGCCCGGACCTTATCGGCGGAAACCCACGGACCGATCGCGGCGAAGGCTGGCAGGGAAAGGACGGCGGGGAGAAGGCTGAGGAAGAGGCTTCGTATGCGCATCCGCCAAAGCTAGCCGGGCTTTCGGGCGACCGCCAGATGGGTGGGGTGCGGAACGATCATTTGTTTGTGTCCCGCCCTACGAATCCCGGCCCGACCTTTTCTTTTGGAGCACCCGTGCTACGCTTTCAGCCATGGCCGAGAAACAGACCCGCATGCCGGTCGAGCCGAGCTATCTCGACGGGCAATTTTTGATCGCCATGCCCAGCATGGCGGACGGTCGGTTCGCCCGTTCCGTCGTCTATATTTGCGCCCATTCCGCCGATGGCGCGATGGGGATCGTGATCAACCAGATCGCCCCGCAGATCGACTTCGTCGACCTCCTGATTCAGCTCGACATCATTCCCGACGGCCCCGAGATCCGCCTTCCGCCCAAGGCGAACCGCATGATCGTGCAGCGCGGCGGCCCGGTCGAGACCGGACGAGGCTTCGTGCTGCACAGCGCGGATTACTTCATCGAGAATTCGACCCTGCCGATCGCCGAGAATGTGTGTCTGACAGCAACGCTCGAGATCCTGAAGGCCATCGCCTCCGGGTCCGGTCCCCGCAACGCAATGCTGGCCCTCGGCTATGCCGGCTGGGGACCCGGCCAGCTCGAGGCGGAGATCCAGCACAATGGCTGGCTGCATTGCGCCGCCCCGTCCGACCTGATCTTCGATCCGGAACTCGCGACCAAGTATGATCGCACCATGGCGCTGCTCGGGGTCGACCTCGCCATGCTCTCCGACGAGGCCGGCCACGGCTAGGGTCAGTCGCGGCGCTTCAGCACGCCGCGCGCGTAGGCGATGAAGACGCCGACGAGCGCCAGCGCCAGCCCGAACCACGTCACCACATACTGCAGGTGGTTGTTGGAGAAGGTCACGGTGGTCTCGCCGCCCTGCGGCAGGCCGCCGGGGTTCGGCGTCGCGTCCGCGTCGATCGTGTAGGGCGCGACGGATTCGACCGGCAGGCCGCTGCGCGCCGCGAACTTGTCAGGCTGGCGCGCGAACCATTGCTGGCTGGTCGGCTTGGCCGAAGCCTGGAACCTGCCCGGCGTCTCCGGCCGGCGCATCAGGCCAGTCACGGTGACACGCCCCGTCGTCAGGCCCTCAGGCCGGGTCGACGCGATTTCCTTCTCCACCGGCACGAAGCCGCGATTGACGTAGACGATCCAGCCTTCATCCGTCCTGAGCGGCGTGAACACGAACCAGCCGACCCCGCCGACCGGGCCGCGCGGCTCCATCAGCGAGCTGTAGAGATGCGCCTCGTCATCATGCAGGAATTCACCTGAAACGGTGACCGGCGTGTAGTCCGCCTCGGCAAGGTCGAGCGTCTTCCACTGCCCCGGCCCGGGTGCGGCGATCGGTGTCTCCTTCAGGCGGCGATCGACCTGGGCGATCAGCGCTTCCTTCCAGTGCAGGCGCCTGACCTGCCACATGCCGAGCGAGCACAGGATGGCGAAGACGATCGCGGTGGCGATCGCGGGCAGGATCAGCTTGCGCACGGGCGAGCGGCGGGTCGTATCAGACATGGTATCTACCGGACATGGAAAGCGCGCCGGGTCAGCCCTGTTCGAGCCGCCCCTCCTCCGCCTTGTGGCGATACTGGATCGCGATCATCAGCCCCTTCGCCGGCCGGAGCAGCCCGAGCGCCAGCGCGAAGACGAGCGGGATCCAGAGCAGCGCATGCACCCAGAAGGGCGGCTGGAAGGTGAATTCGACATAGAGCGCAAGGAAGGCGACGATGAAGCCGACGATCAGCATGATGAAGACGGCCGGGCCGTCGCCGGCGTCGCTGAACGAATAGTCGAGGCCGCAATTGCCGCAGCGCGGCGCCACCTGCAGAAAGCCGGAGAACAACCGCCCCTCGCCGCAGCGCGGACAGCGGCCATGCAGGCCGGTGCTGGCGGGCGTCAGCGGCGGATAGATCGCCTTGTCGCGATGGGATGGGCTGGGATCGGACAAGACCGGCTCCTGTTCTCGCTGGAGCCCTTGCATGTCCAGGCGGGGAACGGCTCCGGCTCCCGGTCTGATCGCGCGCACCGGCGGCGAAACGACATCCGTCTCGGCGGCGAATGCCCTCGCGGCAGGGTCGCAACCCTGCCCGCAAATGAAACGGGCGGCCCGAGAGCCGCCCGTCCGTATTCTGGTTAGCCGCCGTGCATCGGCGCGCCCCAGCCGCCCCACACGTAGATCGTGAAGAACAGGAAGAGCCAGACGACGTCGACGAAGTGCCAATACCAGGCAGCCGCTTCCATGCCGAAGTGCTCCTTCGGCGTGAACTGGCCGGCAAGCGCGCGCAGCAGGCAGACGATCAGGAAGATCGTGCCGATGATCACGTGGAAGCCGTGGAAGCCCGTCGCCATGAAGAAGGTGGCGCCGTAGATGTTGCCGCCGAACGAGAAGGCCGCATGGGCATACTCGTAGGCCTGCACGCAGGAGAAGATCAGGCCGAGCACGACGGTGCAGACCAGGCCCCACTTCAGGCCTTCGCGGTCATTGTGCAGCAGGGCGTGGTGCGCCCAGGTCAGCGTCGTGCCGGAGGTCAGAAGGATCAGCGTGTTGAGGAGCGGCAGGTGCCAGGGATCGAACACCTCGATGCCCTTCGGCGGCCAATGCCCGCCGGTGAAGCTGTAGCGGGCGACGTTCTGCGCTTCGCTCGCGAACAGGCTGGCGTCGAAGAAGGCCCAGAACCAGGCCACGAAGAACATCACTTCCGAGGCGATGAACAGGATCATGCCGTAGCGCAGGTGCAGCTGCACCACGCGCGTATGATGGCCCTGCTGGCCCTCGTGGATGACGTCGGCCCACCAGGCGTACATCGTGTAGAGGACCATCAGCAGGCCAGGGACCATCCACAGCAGGGATCCGCCATGCATGTAGCTGATGCCGCCGAGCGCCAGCGCGAACGCGCCTGCCGAGGCCACGAAAGGCCACGGGCTCGGGTTGACGAGGTGATAGTCGTGTTGCTTGGCGTGGGCCTCAGCCATGGAGATGCTCCCCGGTCTTTCTCAAAGCGACTTTCCCGCGTTCGTCGCAGGGATCGCGGCGACGGGCGCCGGGGTCTGCTCCGAACTCGGGAAGAAGGTGTAGGACAGCGTGATCGTGTCGACGTTGCGCGTCTGGTAATTGTCGACGATCGCAGGGTCGATGAAGAAGGTTACCGGCATCTCGACCTTCTCGCCCGGCTTCAGCGTCTGCGACGTGAAGCAGAAGCAGGCGATCTTGTTGAAATACTGGCCCGTGAGTTCCGGCGTGACGTTGAAGGTTGCCGTGCCCGTCGAGGTCCGTTCGGTACGGTTCTCGGCGAAGAACTTCACTTCGCTGATCTCGCCGATCTTGACCGTCATCTGGCGCTGCTCCGGACGGAACGCCCAGCCAATGCCGTTGGCGACGTTGCCGTCGAAGCGGACTGTGATCGTGCGGTCCAGCGCCTGCTTCGGAGCGGAATCGGCGCGAACCGGCGTGCCGCCATAGCCCGTCAGCTTGCAGAACATGCTGTAGAGCGGCACCGACGCGAAC
>JAFKJZ010000472.1 GCA_017305815.1 Hyphomicrobiales bacterium | reverse complement strand
AGCCGCGCCGATCTCGGCCGCTGGATCCTGCATGCGAGCGAAAACCGCTTTCCCGTCGACGGCATGGCCGATCATCTCGTCAGCGAGGCCTTCTACCTGACCGATCCGGAAGGCAACGGCGTCGAGATCTATTCCGACCGCCCGACCGGGGAATGGGTCTGGGAAGGCCCGCATGTGCGGATGGCGACCGACCCGCTCGACGTCAACGCGATCGTCGCCTCGCTCGGCGACCATCCGGGCGGCTGGAAGGGTGCACCGGAATTCCTCCGCATAGGCCATGTGCATCTGCGCGTGGGTGACGCGCCTGTGGCGGCGCGCTGGTGGAAGTCGGAGGTCGGGCTCGACGAAGTGACCACCATGCCGAGCGCCTCGTTCCTGTCGTCCGGCCGCTATCACCACCATATCGGCGCCAATAGCTGGCAGAGTCGCGGCGCCGGCCCGCGCGATCCCGAACGCAACGGCCTCGCCTATGTGACGTTGGCCGGCTCCGGCGTTTCGGCCGAACGCGAATTGCTGGATCCCTGGGGCACGCGTATCCGCCTTCAGCCCGGCGCCTGAGTTCGATCAGGCCGGAATGCGGACGGTGGCGCGCAGGCCGCCGTCCGGCGCCTCCGAAAGCGTGACGTCGCCGCCATGGAAACGGGCGATGTCGCGGGCGATCGGCAGGCCGAGGCCCGTGCCGCTCTCGTCGAGATTGCGCGCCTCGTCGAGACGGTAGAACGGCCTGAACACTGCCTCGCGCTCGGTCTCGTCGATACCGGGCCCATCATCGTCGACATGGATGACGAGCCAACCGTCGGTATGCACGCCGTGCAGCTCGATATGGTCGCCGTGCCGGCAGGCGTTCATCACCAGGTTGGACAGGCAGCGCTTGAAATCGTTCGGGCGGATGCTGACGATCGGATCGCCGCGGAAATCCTGCGAGACGTCGTGGCCGACGCGGCGGGCGTTCTCGGCGACCTCGGCCAGCAGCGTGCCGATATTGGTCGCCGCCGTCGGTTCGTCGGCATCGTCACGGGCAAAGGCCAGATAGCCCTCGAGCATACGCTGCATGTCGTCGACGTCGCGGCGCATGGCGCGCACATCCGGCGTTTCGCGCAAGAGCGCCAGTTGCAGGCGGAAGCGCGTCAGCACCGTGCGCAGGTCGTGGCTGACGCCCGCCAGCATGGTGGTGCGCTGCTCCATCTGCCGCTCGATGCGGTTGCGCATCTCCATGAAGGCGGCGCTGGCGCGGCGAACCTCGCGCGCGCCGCGCGGGCTGAAATCCGTCGTCTCGCGCCCCATGCCGAAATCCTCGGCCGCATCGGCGAGCTGCTGGATCGGACGGATCTGGTTGCGCAGGAAGGCGATGGCGATCGTCAGCAGCACCAGGCTGGTGCCGACCATCCAGAAGATGAAGATCTCCGAATTGGAGGCATAGGTCTGGCTGCGCCGCGCCAGCACGCGCAGCACCTTGTCGCCGAGCTGGATGCGGATCTCGACCAGGTTGGAGCGGCCGACCGTGTCGATCCAGTAGGGCTTGTTGATCTGACGGCCGATCTCGCGCGACAGCGCGCTGTCGAGCAGCGAGAAGAAAGGCTTTGGCGCCGCCGGCGGCAAAGGCTCGTTCGGGATCACGGAAATGGTCAGGCCGAGCCTGTCCTGCGCGATGCGGACGATCTGCGCGTAGTTCGGATCTTCCGGGTAGGTGTCGATCAGGTCGACGATCGCGGCGATGTCGCGGACGGTCGCAGCCGACAGGCGCTGCGTCACCGTCTGCCAGTGGCGCTCCATGAAGACGAAGGCGACGACCGACTGCAGGATGACGATCGGCGTGATGATGATGATCAGCGCGCGCGCATAGAGGCCCTTCGGCATCGCGGCGGCCATGCGCTTGCCGAGAAAGCGATAGGGCACCAGCAGCGCGTCGAAGAAGGGCTCGGAGCGGCGCGCCATGCGGCGCATGGCGTTGACCGCCGGAGACCGCCAGAGACGGCGCAGCCCGGCCACGGCAGGCCATTCCGCCCAGCCGCCGGAAACACGACTGCGCTGAAACGAATGCGGGCGTTTGTCCATCAGCCCTGGCCCCGTCCGGCCCGTCCCCGGTCGCCAATCTGCGTCACGCTTCCGTCACCAGCCGGTAGCCGATGCCACGCACCGTCTGCAGGAACAGCGGATTGGCCGGATCGACCTCGATCTTGCGGCGCAGCCGGTTGATCTGCACGTCGATGGTGCGTTCGCCGGCCGGCTCGTCCTCGGCCAGCAGCGAAAGGCGCGGCACGGTCTCGTTCGGCGTCTCGGCGAAAACCGCCATGATCTGTCGCTCGCGATCGGTCAGGCGGATCGTCTCCTGCCCGCGACGCAGTTCGCGCCGCGCGATGTGGAAGGTGAACGGCCCGAAGCGCACCTGCTCGATCAGCGGCGCCGCCGGCGGGGTGCCGCGCTTCAGGATGGCGTTGATGCGAAGCAGCAGTTCGCGCGGCTCGAACGGCTTGCCGAGATAATCGTCGGCGCCGAGCTCCAGACCCTTGATCCGGCTCTCGATCTCCGTCCGCGCCGTCAGCATCAGGATCGGCACGTCCATCGTCTCGCGCAGGCTCTTCAGCAGGTCGAGCCCGCTCTCGCCCGGCATCATCACGTCGACGACCAGGAGGTCGAAGGCGAGGCCGCCGAGCCGGCCGCGCGCCTCGGCCGCATTGGCGGCGACATCGACACGGAAGCCGTTGTCGTTCAGGTAGCGCGACAGCAGCGTGCGAATGCGGGCATCGTCGTCAATGACGAGCAGATGCGGCGCATCATCGGCCAAGGGGGCGGTATCCGCCAGATCATTCATCCTGCAACTCCACGCGCATCAATGCTCGATCAACTGCGCGACCTTATCGCGTTCGGCCGGATCGATCATCAGGCGAAGGAAGCGCTCGGCCGCGACGCGCCCTTCGGGACCGAGCGGGGCCAGGGCGGCGCGGATGCGCTGCGCCTGCGGCTCGGTCAACCGCTGGTCGAGCGCCCGCCCCTTCGCCGTCGGATAGAGAAGCCGCTGACGGCGATCGACCGGACCCGGCACCTGCTCGATATAGCCGGTATCGATCAACTGCTTCAGCACGCGCCCGAGGCTCTGCTTGGTGATCTTCAGAATGTCGAGGAGATCGGCGACCCGCATGCCGGGATGGCGGTTGACGAAGTGGACGACGCGATGGTGGGCGCGGCCGAACTGGAACTTCGCCAGCACCACGTCCGGATCCGAAACGAAATCGCGATAGGCATAAAAAAGCAGCTCGATCAGGACCAGTTCGGGCTGTTCCTGGATAGAAATGGGCGTCTTGACGGTCTCGTCGCGTTGCACGGATGCCGGTCCCTTCGAATCGGTCGCGAAATTTATGTCAGCCATGTTGACATATTTGGGTTCGATTGTTACTTGATGGGTGGCCTCGACGAAATGATCGAACACGCCCGCCGTTTACCGTCCCGCGATATCCCCTCGCGCGATCGCGTTTCGACCGGCACTTTACCGACAGTTTCAAAGTGGCGCAAAAGTCGTTGCCGGATCTGGCTTTACTTTGCCTGGCCGGCGCGAGAAATAGGCACGACAATCAACGCCAAAGGGCGCGGCCGCAACCGGCGGCCGATATGGAGTGAGGAAAATGAGCGCGGTCCCCTTCGACCAGAAAGATGGTTGGATCTGGATGAACGGATCCTTCGTTCCGTGGAAGGACGCGAAGATTCACGTACTCACCCATGGCCTTCACTATGCGAGCGCGGTGTTCGAAGGCGAACGCGCCTATAACGGCACCATCTTCAAGCTGCGCGAGCACACCGAGCGCCTGTTCCATTCGGCCGAAATCCTCGACTTCAAGATCCCCTATACGGTCGAGGAGATCGACGAGGCCTCGAAGGCGACGCTCGCCAAGAACGGCCTGGTCGACGGCTATCTGCGCCCGATCGCCTGGCGCGGCAGCGAGGCGCTCGGCGTCTCGGCCCACAACAACCGCATCAACGTGGCGATCGCCGCGTGGGAATGGCCGTCCTACTTCACGCCGGCCGAGCGCCTGAAGGGCATCCGTCTCGACTGGGCGAAGTTCCGCCGTCCCGATCCGAAGACGGCGCCGTCGCTCGCCAAGGCGTCGGGCCTCTACATGATCTGCACGATCTCCAAGCATGCCGCGGAGGATCGCGGCTATGCCGACGCGCTGATGCTGGACTGGGAAGGCAATGTCGCGGAATCGACCGGCGCCAACGTCTTCTTCGTCAAGGACGGCGCAATCCACACGCCGCTCGCCGACCGCTTCCTGAACGGCATCACCCGCCAGACCGTGATCGGCCTCGCCAAGGCGAAGGGCATCGAGGTCATCGAGCGCCGCATCGCCCCGGAGGAACTGTCGACCTTCACCGAATGCTGGCTCTGCGGGACCGCCGCCGAAGTCACCCCGGTGTCCGAGATCGGCGAATATAAGTTCACGCCGGGCAAGATCACCGAGAGCCTGATGCACGCCTATACGGACCTCGTCCAGGGCGCCAAGGTCTCGGCCTGATCGATCGGCTGGATCAGAACATCCAAACAAAAAAGCGGCCGGAGATTTCTCCGGCCGTTTCTCTTTGTCCGCGTCAAACGATCTCGGCGCCGAGCGCGCCACGCCAATGGACCCAGCGTTCCTTGAGAAGCGCATTGCGGATATAGTCGGATTCTTCCGGCTCCAGTTGCTCGAGGACCTCGAAGGAAAAGGCGTCGGCGCCTTGCTGTCGCCAGGCCGCCTGCAGGCCGCGTGCGCTGCAACTGCCCTGGTCGAGCGTGAACCAGATCCGGTTCCGGATGGTATCAAGATTTGGGGTCTTGCCGACCCAGACTTCGCCGCTGGCCTTGCAGCGGACGGCATAGATGCCTGCCGCGGCTTCCCGCTTCTTGTAGGCCGAGATCGCGGCCTTTCGATCCTCGCGCTGCATGTCTCCGCTCCTCGATCGTCCCGGAAAGGGCCGGCCGTCTCGAGCGGCCGCGTTGGACCGACCTTTTACCCGGGCGATATTGAGACGTCAATATTACCCGGGTATATTATCCGATATCGCGATGCCGTTCGCCGTCAGCGCTCTTCCGGCGACGGCGCGGCGACGACATGGCCCTGGGTCAGCACGGCGAGCTTCGCTTCCAGCTCGGCGACGCGCTCGGCAAGCGCCTCGTTTTCCGCACGCGCCTTCTGCGCCATCTCCCGCACGACGTCGAACTCGTCGCGCTTGACGAAGTCCATGTCGGCGAAAAGGCGCTCGGCCTGATGCTTCATCACGGTTTCAGCCTCGCGCTTGACGCCCTGCGCCATGCCGGCCGCATCGGTCATCAGCTTGGCGAATTCGTCGAACAGCCGGTTCGGGGTCGTATTCATGGGCAGCCTCCGGGGAAAAACACCTTGCTTCTAGTATGGTTGCGGGCGTCGGCGCGAACAAGGTGTCGAGGGGTCGCGCACGCCCGCACTTGACCCTTCCCCCCGGATCAGCGCACCAATGCCGCCCGACCGACTGCCGGAGCCTGCCATGCTGTTCGTCCTGCCCTTCCCGGCCATCGACCCGACGCTGATCCAGATCGGGCCGTTCGCGATCCGTTGGTACGCGCTTGCCTATATCGTCGGCATCCTGATCGGCTGGTGGTACGCGAAGCGCCTGGTCAGCAACACCGCCCTCTGGGGCCCGGCCGGCGCCCCGATGAAGCCGATCGACATCGACGATTTCGTCGTCTGGGCGACGCTCGGCATCATCCTCGGCGGGCGGCTCGGCTATGTGCTGTTCTACGATCTGCCGATGTTCCTGGCCGCGCCCTGGCAGATCCTCCAGGTCTGGAACGGCGGCATGTCCTTCCATGGCGGCTTCCTCGGCACCGTTGTCGCGATGATCCTGTTCGCGCGCTCGCGCAAGATCCCGACCTGGTCGCTGATCGACGTCGTCGCGCCGTCGGTGACCTTCGGACTGCTGTTCGGCCGCATCGCCAATTTCATCAATGGCGAGCTCTGGGGTCGGCCGACCGACGTCGCCTGGGCGATCATCTTCCCGAACGCCGACGGCCAGCCGCGCCACCCGAGCCAGCTTTACGAGGCCCTGCTCGAGGGGCTCGTACTGTTCCTCGTGCTGCGCTTCTTCACCCACAAGCAGCTTCGCCTGCGCCAGCCCGGCTTCATCTCCGCCGTCTTCGCCATCGGCTATGGCCTCGCCCGCATCTTCTCGGAGTTCTTCCGCGAGCCGGACATCCAGATCGGCTACCTGTCGGGCGGGCTGACCATGGGCATGCTGCTGTCGCTGCCGCTTGTGATCGCCGGCATCATCCTGCTCGTCGTCGCCTCGCGCCGGCCGGTCGCCGCCGCATGACGCCTTCCGGCGAAAACAGGACGCCGCTTGGCGAAAAGCTGGTCCGCCGCATCGAGAATTTCGGCCCGATCACCGTCGCCGACTACATGGCCGCCTGCCTCGGCGATCCCGAGTTCGGCTACTACATGACCCGCGAGCCCTTCGGCGCGGCCGGCGATTTCGTCACCGCGCCAGAGGTGAGCCAGATGTTCGGCGAGCTGATCGGCCTCTGGGCCGTCGCCACCTGGCAGAGAATGGGAAGCCCCGCCACCTTCGTGCTGGCCGAGATCGGCCCGGGCCGGGGTACGCTGATGGCCGATGCGCTGCGCGCCGCCCGGATCGCGCCCAACTTCGAGCCGGCGGCGAGGATCGTCCTGGTCGAGACCAGCCCTCGACTGCGCGAAATCCAGGCCCGCACGCTCACGGGCCACGCAATCGACTGGGCCGAACAGGTCGACGGCCTGCCGGACGGGCCGGCGATCCTGATCGCCAATGAATTCTTCGATGCCTTGCCGGTGCGGCAATTCCTGCGTACAGGCGCCGGCTGGGCCGAGCGGATGGTCGGCGTCAGCGACGGCAAGCTCGTCTTCGGCCTCCGCCCCGACGCCCATGTCGACGGCGCCGACGACCGAGCGCCGGAGGGTTCGCTGGTCGAGACCGCCTCGATTTCGGCCGCGATCATGGCAACGCTCGCGACCCGCCTGGTTCAGTTCGGCGGCGCCTTTCTCGCCATCGACTATGGCCATGCCGAAAGCGGCTATGGCGACACGCTGCAGGCGCTCCGGCAGCATCGGTTCGACGCCCCGCTGGCCCATCCCGGCGAGGCGGACCTGACCGTGCATGTCGACTTCGCCGCCCTCGCCCGCGCGGCAAGGGCGAATGGCGCAACCGCCTCGGCGGTCTGGACGCAGGGTGATTTCCTGCTGGCACTCGGCCTCGTCGAACGCGCCGGCCGCCTCGGCGCCGGCAAGGATGCCGCCGCGCAGGACGCCATCCGCGCCGCCGTCGAGCGACTGGCCGGGCCGGCAGCGATGGGCACGCTGTTCAAGGTGCTATGCGTTACCGGCGGCGACCTGCTCGCCCCGCCCTTCGGATGAACTGAGGATGACCGCCATGAAAATCACCGCCGACGCACTTTCCGCCCTCCCCGGCATCCGGCACGGCTTCTTCACCCGCCAGGGCGGCGTCTCGGACGGCATCTATGCGAGCCTGAACTGCGGCGTGGGCTCCGCTGACGAACGCGTCCATGTGCTCGAAAACCGCGCCCGCATCACCGCCGATCTCGGCATCGCGGCGGACCGCCTCGCGACGCCCTATCAGGTTCACAGCCCCGACGTCGTTGTTGTCGACGAGGTCTGGCCGGTCGGCGACGGCCCGAAGGCGGACGCCGTCGTCACCAGCCGCCCCGGCATCGCCATCGGCGTCGGCACGGCCGATTGCGGCCCGGTGCTGTTCGCGGATGGCGAGGCGCGCGTCGTCGGTGCGGCGCATGCCGGCTGGAAGGGCGCCTTCACCGGCGTTCTGGAGGCGACCGTCGCCGCGATGGAGAGACTCGGCGCCCGCCGCGAACGCATTGTCGCCGTGCTCGGTCCGACGATCTCGAAGGCCGCCTATGAAGTCGGGCCGGAATTCCGCGCCCGCTTCATCGACGCCGATGCCGGCAACGCCGCCTTCTTCGCGCCGTCTGATCGCGCCGACCATCACCAGTTCGACCTGCCGGCCTATATCGGCACGCGGCTGCGCGCCGCCGGCCTCGGCACGGTCGGCGACCTCGCCCTCTGCACCTATGCCGATCCGAAGCGCTTCTTTTCCTATCGCCGCGCCACCCATGCCGGCGAACCCGACTATGGACGGCTGCTGCACGCGATCACAATCGCCGCATGACCGGCACAAAGCGTACAACTTCGAGACGATCGGAGAGGCGCTTCTGGACCGCGCCGTGAATTGCAGATAGACAGATTCGAGGGGGGTCCTGACGACCGGGCCGGAAGGACGATCGCCATGATGGTGAAGGCAAATCGGCTGCCTGCATGCGCCGCCATCCTGTTGGCGACGTTTGCACTGGCAGCCTGCAACAACACGCTCGGCACCGGTCAGCCGTCGACCGCTTCGGCCTCCGCTGGAGCGCCGACGCAGCCTGCCCTGCCGGCTGTGCCACTCGCCAACGCCAAGTTCTCCTTCGCGCCGGTGACCGGCGCGCCCAGCAACATCCTGAACAAGCTCTCGTCGCAACTCGGCCAGGAAGCCGTGGCGCAAAACGTCGCGCTCGTCCCGTCCGGCGACCCGCAGGCCACCTACGTCGTCAAGGGCTATCTTTCCGCCGTCGGCGATTCCTCGGGAACGATCCTCGTCTATGTCTGGGACGTATTCGACGCCAGTGGACGTCGCGTTCACCG
>JAFKJZ010000471.1 GCA_017305815.1 Hyphomicrobiales bacterium | reverse complement strand
CTTTCGGGAGGGCTGGATGCCGACAACGTCGCGGAGGCCCTGGCGCTCACGCGGCCGTTCGGGATCGACGCTTCCTCGGGCGTGGAAAGCGCGCCCGGCATCAAGGATCCCGCGCGGATCCGCGCCTTCATCGCCGCGATCCGCGGCTTCCGACCCACAGCTGATCAAGGCCGGACGATTGCCGGCGAGAGGATTTCGTCGTGACCGCTCCTGTCGAGCCCAATTCCTTCAAGACCGGCCCGGACGAGCGCGGCTTCTTCGGCATCTATGGCGGCCGTTTCGTCGCCGAGACGCTGATGCCGCTGATCCTCGAACTGCAGCAGGCCTATGACGACGCCAAGGCGGATCCCGCCTTCAAGGCCGAGCTGCAGGCGCTCTCGACCTATTATGCCGGCCGGCCGTCGAAGCTCTATTTCGCCGAAGGCCTGACCAAGCATCTCGGCGGCGCGCGCATCTTCTTCAAGCGCGAGGACCTGAACCACACCGGCAGCCACAAGATCAACAACTGCCTCGGCCAGATCCTGCTCGCCAAGCGCATGGGCAAGACGCGGATCATCGCCGAGACGGGCGCCGGCCAGCACGGCGTCGCCTCCGCCACCGTCGCGGCGCGCTTCGGCCTGCCCTGCGTCGTCTACATGGGCGCGACCGACGTCGAGCGGCAGGCGCCGAACGTGTTCCGCATGAAGTTGCTCGGCGCGACGGTCAACCCGGTCACCGCCGGCAACGGCACGCTCAAGGACGCGATGAACGAGGCGCTGCGCGACTGGGTCTCGAATGTCGAGAACACCTATTACCTGATCGGCACCGCCGCCGGCCCGCATCCCTATCCGGAGCTGGTGCGCGACTTCCAGTCGGTGATCGGCACCGAGGCCCGCGCCCAGATCCTGGAGCAGGAAGGCCGCCTGCCCGACATGATCATCGCCGCCGTCGGCGGCGGCTCCAACGCCATCGGCCTGTTCCATCCGTTCCTCGACGACAAGGATGTCGAGATCGTCGGCGTCGAAGCCGGCGGCCACGGCCTCGACATCGAGAACGGCCACGCCGCCTCGATGAATGGCGGCCGCCCCGGGGTGCTGCACGGCAACCGCACCTATCTGCTGCAGGACGCCGACGGCCAGATCCTCGAGGGCCATTCGGTCTCGGCCGGCCTCGACTATCCCGGCGTCGGCCCCGAGCACAGCTTTTTGCGCGACACCGGCCGCGTCAACTACGTGCCGATCGTCGACCAGGAAGCGCTCGACGCTTTCCAGGTCTGCACCCGCGTCGAGGGCATCATCCCGGCGCTGGAATCGGCCCATGCCATCGCGCAGGCGATCAAGGTCGCGCCGACCATGGCCAAGGACAAGATCATCATCGTCAATCTCTCCGGCCGCGGCGACAAGGACGTCCACACTGTGGGCAAGCTGCTCGGTATGGATATCTGAGCAAGAGGCGGCACGTTCCATGACCGAAACCCGTATCGATCGCCGCTTCGCGGCCCTGAAGTCCGAGGGCCGGCCGGCGCTCGTCACCTTCATGACCGCCGGCGACCCCGATCCCGCCACGACCCTCGCGCTCTTGAAGGCGCTGCCCGGCGCCGGCGCCGACGTCATCGAGCTTGGCATGCCGTTCTCGGACCCGATGGCCGACGGCCCGGCGATCCAGGCCGCCGGCCTGCGCGCGCTGAAGGGCGGCCAGACGCTGGTGAAGACCCTCGATCTCGTCCGCCAGTTCCGCCAGTCGGACGATGCGACGCCGATCGTGCTGATGGGTTACTACAACCCGATCTACTCGCATGGCTCGGAAGCCTTCGTCGCCGAGGCCAAGGCCGCCGGCGTCGACGGCCTGATCATCGTCGACCTCCCGCCGGAGGCCGATGACGAGCTCTGCATCCCGGCGCTCGAGGCGGGCCTCAACTTCATCCGCCTCGCCACGCCGACCACCGACGACAAGCGGCTTCCCGCCGTGCTCGAGAACACCTCGGGCTTCGTCTACTACGTCTCGATCAACGGCATCACCGGTTCGGCAGCCCCCGACGCCTCGCGCGTCGCCGAATCCGTTGCACGGATCAAGCGTCACACCCATCTACCGGTTGCCGTCGGTTTCGGCGTCAGGACAGCCGAGCAGGCGGCAGCGATCGGCGCGAATGCCGATGGCGTCGTCGTCGGCTCGGCCATCGTATCGGCCATTGCGGCATCGCTCGACAGCGAAGGCCGCGCCACAGCCGCCACCGTACCGGCCGTCCTGGCCCTCGTTTCCGAACTTTCGGGCGGCGTTCGCGCCTCCCGCAAATCGGTCGCCGCCTGAACAAGGATCACGCGATGAACTGGATCAACGACGTCGTCCGTCCGAAGATCAAGAGCCTCTTGAACAAGCGCGAGGTTCCCGAGAACCTCTGGATCAAGTGCCCCGAGACCGGCGAGATGGTGTTCCATCGCGACCTCGAGGCCAACCACTACGTGATCCCGAACTCGGGCTATCACATGCGCATGAGCGCGCCGAAGCGGCTCGCCTATTTCTTCGACGACGGCAAGTACGAAGCCGTCACCGTGCCGGAAGTGGCGGTCGACCCGCTGAAGTTCCGCGACGAGCGCCGCTATACCGACCGCCTCAAGGACGCCCGCACCAAGACCGGCCTGCAGGACGCGATCCTGGTCGGCGCCGGCACCGTCGAGGGCGTGCCGATGGTCACCGCCGTGCAGGACTTCGACTTCATGGGCGGCTCGCTCGGCATGGCCGCCGGCGAAGCGGTCATCGCCGGCATGGAAGCAGCGCTGAAGCGCAAGCAGCCCTTCGTCATGTTCGCCGCCTCCGGCGGCGCGCGCATGCAGGAAGGCATCCTGTCGCTGATGCAGCTGCCGCGCACCACCGCCGGCGTCATCGCGCTGCGCGAGGCGAAGCTGCCCTATATCGTCGTGCTGACCAACCCGACCACGGGCGGCGTCACGGCTTCCTACGCCATGCTGGGCGACATCCAGATCGCCGAGCCGGGCGCGCTGATCGGCTTCGCCGGCCCGCGCGTCATCGAGCAGACAATCCGCGAAAAGCTGCCGCCGGGCTTCCAGCGCTCGGAATTCCTGCATGACCACGGCATGGTCGACCTCGTCGTCCACCGCCACGAACTGCGCCAGACGATCGCGCGGCTCTGCAGCCTGCTCGGCCCGCAGCCGGCGAAGCCCGCCGACAAGCCGGAAGCCAAGGCGAAGGCCAAGCCGGCGCCGTCGCAGGACGTCGCGCTGGCGTCCTGATCGACGCCGCGCACACGCAACACACATCGTTTTCGGCCGGCGACCTTCGGGCCGCCGCCCGTATTGCGTGGCTCGCGCCACGCCACGGGATCGCGTCATGGACCATATCATGGACCGCAGCACCGTCATCCTGGAGCGCCTGTTCCAGCTCCACCCGAAGGAAATCGACCTTTCGCTCGACCGGCTGAAGCCGCTGATGGCGAAGCTCGGCGATCCGCAGACGAAGCTCGGCCCGGTGCTGCACATCGCCGGCACCAACGGCAAGGGCTCGACCACCGCCTTCCTGCGCGCCATGCTGGAAGCGGCCGGCCTCACCGTGCATGTCTACACGTCGCCGCATCTCGTCCGCTTCCACGAGCGCATCCGCCTCGGTCGCAAGGGCGGCGGCCGCTTCGTCGACGAGGACGCCCTGGTCGACACGCTGCTCGATATCGAGAAGGTGAATGACGGCGCGCCGATCACCCATTTCGAGATCACCACCGCCGCCGCCTTCAAGCTGTTCGCCGACCATCCGGCCGATGTGACGCTGCTCGAGGTCGGCCTCGGCGGCCGCTACGACGCCACCAACATCATCGACCGGCCCGACGTCGCCGTGATCACGCCGATCTCGGTCGACCACGAGAAGTTCTTCGGCAGCGCCCTCGACGGCATCGCGCACGAGAAGTCGGGCATCATCAAGCGCGGCCGCCCCGTGGTGGTCGCGCCGCAGCCGGCGATCGTGCGCGAGGTGATCGAGCGCGACGCGGCCCGTCTTGCCGCGCCAATCTTCCTCGGCAACCAGGATTGGGTGGCGCATGCCGAGCGCGGCCGGCTGGTCTACCAGGACGAGGACGGCCTGCTCGACCTGCCGCCGCCGCGCCTGCCGGGCCGGCACCAGTTCGTCAACGCCGGCACCGCCATCGCAGCGCTGCGCCGCTCCAGCCTCGACGTGCCAGTCGCGGCGATCGAGGCAGGCCTGCAGGGGGTCGAATGGCCGGCGCGGATGCAGCGCCTGACCACCGGAAAGCTGGTCGACCAGGCGCCGCCGGAATCCGAGATCTGGCTCGACGGCGGCCACAATCCCGGCGCCGGCCTGGTTGTGGCCGAGGCGGTCGCCGATCTCGAGGAGCGGGTCTCGCGGCCGCTCTACCTGATCGCCGGCATGCTGGTGACCAAGGACCCGGTCGGCTTCTTCCGCCCCTTCGCCGGGCTGGCGCGGCATGTCTATACGGTGCCGATCGAGGGCTCCAATGCCGGCCGTGACCCGGTCGAGCTCGCCGCCGCCGCCGAGGCCGCCGGACTCAGCGCCGAGGCGACGACGGGCGTCGAGGCGGCGCTCGCCGCCATCCGCAGACAGCTGCCGCCGGGCATCGCGCCGCGAATCCTGATCTGCGGTTCGCTCTATCTCGGCGGCACGGTGCTGGCCGCGAACGGCACGCTGCCCAGCTAGAGCGTTTTTGAGCGAAGTGGGCACCGGTTCGCGTGAAGAAAACGCGATCAAACAAAGAGTTAGAGCCCCTTCGTGTTTTCATGAAACACGGAGGGCTCTAGGCCGATACGATCCTAGTCGCCAAACAAAAACGGGACCCAGCGGGTCCCGTTTCCATATCCAGAATGGTTCGGACGACGATCAGATCGCGCCCTTGATCCAGTCGGCCAGACGGCTCTTCGGCGCGGCGCCGACCTGGATCGACGTCGGTTCGCCGTCCTTGAACAGGATCAGCGTCGGAATCGAACGCACGCCATAGCGCACGGCAATGTCCGGGTTCTCGTCGATGTTGAGCTTGGCGATGGTCACCTTGCCGGCCATCTCGGCCTGGATCTCTTCCAGAGCCGGCGCGATCATGCGGCAGGGACCGCACCATTCCGCCCAGAAATCGACGACGACCGGGCCGGATGCCCCCAGAACGTCGGCGTCGAAGGAACTATCCGTTACTTTGGCAGTCGCCATGGCAAGCCTCAAAGGGATGGAGGAGAGTGGTTCTAAGGTAGGAACCCGCCTCTTGCCGGTCAAGGCAAAGGGATTTCACCCCGCCGTAATGGCAGCCATGCGACTATCGAGCAACTCCGACGGGATCGCCATCAACAGCGGGATCTCGGTCCAGAGCAGCGCCGTCTCGATCGGCCGGTCGGGGTAGAGCGTCTGAAGCAGGGCGCGATAGAGCGCCAGCTGCGCCAGATGCGCCTCGGGCACTTCGGAGAGCTGGCGCGGCGCCGGGCGGTTGGTCTTGTAGTCGACCAGGATGACCCGATCCGGCAGCACGACGAGACGGTCGATCCGGCCGGAAACCGAAGCCGTGCCGCTGCGCGTTTCGATCGTGCCGGCAATCGGCACCTCGGCGCGGCTCTCCGGCCCGAACAGGGCGGAGAAGCTGTCGTCGTCGAGGATCGGCAGGATCAGCTCCAGCAGCCCCTGGCGGGCCGTTTCCGGCCATTCGCGCCCGACCACCTCCAGATAGCGCGCAGCAACTGTCGCCCTATGTTCCGCCGGCTGGTCGGGCAGCGCCTGCAACAGGCGGTGGATGATGCGACCGCGATCGAGCGCCGTCAGCGCGGCGGGATCGAGCCTTGCATCCAGCGCCGTCACCGGCGGAAATGCCGGCTCGGCCTCGGCGAAACCGACAGCAGCCGACGGCGTCAGCCGCTTCGGCATCGGCGGCGCCGGTGGAGGACTTTCGGCCAGCCAGTCAGGCAGCGGCTCGGCGACACGCTCGCCGGAGCCGGCCGTCTCGGCAAGCGCCGCCACCGCCTCACGGCTCCAGTCCTGCCGCCACTCGATCGTCTCGAAACTCTCGCTCGGAAGATCGACCGACACGAGGTGACCGTCGACGCCGAGCGCCTTGCCGACCAGATCGTGCCAGAGCAGATCGGCGCCGGTGTTCGCCTTCATCGTGCCGCAGACGATCAGGTGGTCACGCGCCCGCGTCAGCCCGACATAGAGCAGCCGGCGATACTCTTCCCGCGCCTTTTCACGCAGCACCGCGACGGCGTCCTCGACGACCTGCGGCTTCCGCGCTCCCGGCGCGATCCAGACCAGCGGCGCGCCATCGGCAGCGTCGGGATCCTCCGCCAGCGCCACGATCTTCGGATCATGGCTCGCATGAACGGGCTTGGAGCCGGTATCGACCAGGAAGACGATGTCGGCCTCAAGGCCCTTGGCGCCGTGCACGGTCATGACGCGGATCTCGTCGCGGGCGAGGTCGGCGTCGCGCTTGATCTCGGTCGCCGCCTCGCGCATCCAGCCGACAAAGCCCTGCAGCGACGGCACGGAGGCCTGCTCATGCGCCAGCGCCTGCGCCAGGAACTCGTCCAGCACGTCGTCGGCCTCCGGCCCCAGCCGCGCCAGCAACCGCTTGCGGCCGCCCTCCGGGCCGAGGATGCGGGCGAAGAAGGCATAGGGGCTCATGAACTCGGCCCGGCTGCGCCAGGCCTTCAACCGCGCCGAGGCCTCGATCGCCGCCGGGTCCGTCGAACGGTCGAGCGCATACCAGAGCGAGCCGCCGCGCGGATGCGCCAGCTCGAACAGTTGCTCCTCGGTGAGGCCGATCAGCGGGCTCTTCAGCAGCGCCGCCAGCGCAAGGTCGTCGCGCGGCTGCAGCAGGATCTCGGCCAGCGCCAGCAGGTCGAGCACGGCGATATGGCTTGCGAGCGCCAGACGGTCGGCGCCGGCGACCGAGAGGCCCGCCGCCTTCAGCGCGCGGTTGATCGCGTCGGTCTGCGGCCCGCGCTTCCGCGTCAAGACGAGAATGCCGCCCTCGCGGATCGGCTTCCCCGTCGCCGCGATCGTCGCCTTGCTCTGCTTCCAGCCGGCGATCGTCTCGGCAATCCGCTCGGCCAGCCGTACTTCCGGGCTCTTCTCGTCGAGGCGGTCGAGCGGCGTGTGCCAATCTTCCGGCTGCGGCGGCTTGTCGGACTCGATCGGCGGCCAATAGGTGACGCGGCCGGGATCGAGCCGGCGCGCCGCCGCATGGACCGGGGCCGCCTTCGCCTGTGTCAGCCCGGCATGGGCGTCCTCGGGGGCGAAGATCGCGTCGACCGCCGACAGCACGTCCTGCGTCGAGCGGAAGGAGAGCTGCAATTCGAGATTGAACCACTGAGCCTTGGCTGTTTTGGCGCGATCGGAAAACGACTTGCGCTGTCTCGCAAACCAGGCGGGAACGGCGCCCTGGAACGAATAGATCGACTGCTTCTCGTCGCCGACGGCGAAGAAGGTGCGGATGACGTCGCGCGCGCTCTGGCCGGTGAAGAACTCGCCGGCCAGCCGCTCGATCACCTGCCACTGGCGCGGGCTGGTGTCCTGCGCCTCGTCGACGAGGATGTGGTCGAGGCCGCGATCGAGCTTGTAGTGGACCCAGGCGGCAGCGTCGGAGCGCGCCAGCAGATTGGCGGTCTTCACCACCAGATCCTGGAAATCGAGCGCGCCGCGCAGTTGCTTGGCCCGCTCATAGTCGCCGATCACCGCGTCGCCGAGCGTCAGAAGCGCGCTCGTCACCGCATAGGCCTCGGCCGAGGCGATCCGGTCGAGTAGCAGTTCGATACGGTCGCGCTCGTCGGAGAGCGTCTCCTCCAGGCCGGGCCACGCCGTCCGAATGCCCTTGGTCGTGAGGCTTCCGACCACCCGAAGATCGCCATCCTGCTTCATCCAGAAGCCGAGCCAGGCCGTCGCCCTGCCCTCCGCCGTCTCGGCGGTCAGGATCGGCGCAAGGCGTTCGGCGCTCTTCTTGTCGTTGGCGCCGCTGGCCGCAAGCCGGTCGACCAGTTGCCGGAGCTCGGCATCATCGAACGGGATCTCCGAACCGAGGCGATCGCGAAGACTTTCCGCGGTCTCGCCCGAACCGAGGCTGAGGGCGCGACGGAGGTCGCGCAGGCCGCTTGCGAGATCGCCGGCGCCGACGATGAACTCGCGCACCGCGTCGCGCGACGACACGATCGCCGCCAGCGCCGCTTCGATGCCCTGGTCGCTCGCCGCTTCCAGCACCCGCGCGAACGCTCGGCCCTGCGCGGTGTCAGCCTCCAACGACGCGCGCGCGATGACCCGGCGCTGCGCATCGGCGATCAGGATCGAGGCGCCGCGATCATCCAGCACCTCGAAGCTGCCGGCGACATTGGCCTCGAACGGGAACTGGTGCAGCAGCCTTTCGCAGAAGGCATGGATGGTCTGGATCTTCAGCCCGCCCGGCGTTTCGAGCGCACGGGCGAACAGCCGGCGGGCGCTGACGAGATGGGCGGGTAGCGCCGGCACGCCCTGGTAGTCGGCCAGGATCGCCGAGAGCTCGGCATCGGCCATCGTCGTCCAGCCGGCGAGGATCTCGAACACGCGGCTCGACATCTCGGCCGCGGCCGCCTTGGTGAAGGTCAGGCAGAGGATCGAGGCCGGATCGGCGCCATTGAGCAGCAGGCGGATGACACGCCGCGCCAACACATAGGTCTTGCCGGAGCCGGCATTGGCGGAAACCCAGGCCGAGGCCTCCGGATCGGTCGCCCGCGCCTGCGTATCCCTCGTCTTCGCGT
>JAFKJZ010000470.1 GCA_017305815.1 Hyphomicrobiales bacterium | reverse complement strand
GATGACGCCTTCGGCCGGGTCATGCGGCGTCGTCGGCAGCTTGAACGCGCGGACTTCGCGGGTCTCGAAATCGAACAGCACGACGTCGATGAACGTCCCGCCAATGTCGATCGAGAGCTTGTACCTGTCCATTCTTCCCTCTTTCAGTAGACCGCTGCCAGGAGGCGCGCGGTGTATTCGTGCTGAGGCTGCGTCAGGACCTGCGCGGCCTGACCTTCCTCGACGACCTTGCCCTCGTGCATGACGTAGACGCGGTCGCAGAGCAGCCGCGACACGTTCAGGTCGTGCGAGATGAAGACCATCGTCAGGTTGTGATTGCGGATCAGCGAGACGAAGAGCTCGAGCACCTGCGCCTGGATCGAGACGTCGAGCGACGACAGCGGCTCGTCGCAGACCAGCAGCTCCGGCTCGACCGCGAGGGCGCGCGCGATGGCGATGCGCTGGCGCTGGCCGCCGGAGAATTCGTGCGGGTACTTGTCCGGGTTTTGGTTGGCGAGCCCGACCTCGGCGAACAGCTCGCGCACGCGCTTGTCCATCTGCGCCCGGCTCATGCCGGGCTTGTGCAGGATCAGCGCCTCGCGCACCGAGGCGCCCACCGTGGCGCGCGGGTTGAGGCTGCCATACGGGTCCTGGAAGATGATCTGGACTTTCGACTTGAAGTCGAAGCTCTCGCGCCGGGTGAAGCCGGTGACGTCGCGGCCCTGGAACAGGTACTGGCCGTCGTCGAAGCCGGTCAGCCGCATCATGACATTGGCGACGGTCGATTTGCCGGAGCCGGATTCGCCGAGCACGCCGACGACCTCGCCCGGCATGACGCGGATCGAGACCGGGCCGAGGGCGAAGCTGCGGTTCTGGACGAGGGCGCGGCTGCCGAAGCTCTTGGAAAGATTGTGCAGCTCGACGATCGGTTGCGCGGAGGACATCGGCTACGCTCCCATTCCGAGCAGGCAGGCGCTGAAGCGGTCGCCATGGCCCTGGTTGATCGGCAGGTCCTGGGTGCGGCAGGTCTCGGCGGCGTGGGCGCAGCGCGAGGCGAAGGCGCAGCCGCGCCGTCCGAAGCCGGCGCCGACCGGTTCGCCGGGGATCGAGCGGATGTCGGAGAGCGCCTTGTCCCGCGTCGGCATGCAGTCGAACAGCGCCTGCGCATAGGGGTGCACCGCGCGCGTGCCGATATCGGCCGTCGGCGTGACGTTCAGCAGCTGGCCGCCATAGAGAACGGCCATGCGGTCGACCGACTGCCGCAGCAGTTCGAGATTGTGGCTGATGAGCAGAACGGCGAGGTCGCGGTTGCGCGAGCGCTCCAGCAGGAGCTCCATCACCCGGCGCTGGGTGAAGGCGTCGAGCGCCGTGGTCGGCTCGTCGGCGATCAGCAGGCGTGGATCCTGCGACAGCGCGATGGCGATGACGATGCGCTGCCGCATGCCGCCGGAGAACTGGTCCGGGAACTGGCGGAAGGCGAGCGCCGGCTCGGCGATGCCGACCTCGGCCAGGAGGCCGATGGCGGCCTCGCGGGCGCGTTCGGATTTCTGCGGATAGCCCTTGGCCAGGTAGAGCGCCTCGGTGATCTGCTCGCCGACGCGCATGGTCGGGTTCAGCGACGCGAACGGATCCTGCGGGATGTAGCCGATGGCATGGCCGAGCCGCCGTTTCATCGCCTTCATGTAGCCGTTGAGAGGCAGCACCTCGCCGTCGAACGTCACCTTGCCGGCCGAGAGATAGGTGTCCTCGTGCAGGGCGAAGATGGTGCGCGTCAAAAGCGTCTTGCCGGAGCCGGATTCGCCGACGATGCCGAAGATCTCGCGCGGCCTGACCGCGAACGACACGCCGGTCACCATCGGGATCTCGAGGTTGCGCAATGTGACGGAGACGTTCTCGAGCTCGATGAGCGGGCGTTCCATGTCAGTCCTCGCTGTATCGTGCATCGGGGTCACTGCCGGCGCCGCGAGGTGGGATCGAGCTCCCGCCGCAGCATGTCGCCGATGACGTTGAAGCTGAGCGCGGTGAGGAAGATCGCGAGGCCGGGGAAGACGACGATCCACCAGCCATTGCTGACGAAGGAGCGGCCGTCGGAGATCATCGCGCCCCATTCGGGGGTCGGGATCTGCGCGCCGACGCCGATGAAGGAGAGGCCGGAAATGCCGAGCATGACGGCCGAGATGTCGAGCGTCACCTGGATGATCAGCACGTCGAAGGCGTTCGGCAGCACATAGCGGAACACCTTGCGCAGAGTCGAGACGCCGAGCGCGCTGGCGCTCGCCATGTATTTCTGCGCGAGGATGTCGCGCGTGATCATCCGGCAGAGCCGGGCATAGTTCGGCCACCAGGAGAAGACGAGCGCCCAGATCGCTGCTTCCAGGCTCGCGCCCATGGCGGCGGCGAAGCCGAGCGCCAGGATCAGCGGCGGAAAGCCGAGCCAGATGTCGGTGAGCCGCATCAGCAGATTGTCGATGGCGCCGCCGAGGAAGGCGGAGGCGATGCCGATCGTGCAGCCGATCACCAGCGCGGAGAGGATCACCACCATGGTCGAGGTGAGGGTGAGCCGGGCGCCGGCGAGCAGGCGGCTCAGCACGTCGCGGCCGGAGCCGTCGGTGCCGAGCCAGTGCTCGGGGGAGGGCGGCAAAAGCTTGGAGCGGAAATCGATCAGCAGCGGATCGTGCGGGGCGAGCCAGACGCCGACGACGGCGACCAGGATGATCAGGATCGCCAGCGCGACGGACAGGCGCTCGACCGAGCTCTTGGGATAGCGGCGCAGTTCCGACCACATGGCTCAGGCCCCCTGGTGCTTGCGCGGATTGAGGACGTAGAGCAGCAGGTCCACCACGAGATTGGAGATCAGGAAGATGACGCCGATGACGAAGACGACGGCGACGACGCCGTGGATGTCGGACTGCGTCACCGCCTTGACGGCGTAGCGGCCGATGCCGGGCCGGCCGAAGATCTCCTCGACCAGCACGGTGGCGCCCAGCATCCAGCCGAACTGCATGCCGAACACGGTGAGCGCCGGCGTCGCGCCGTTCGGGAAGACGTGGCGCAGCATGATCCGCCGCTCGCCGGCGCCCTTGGCGCGGGCCAGCGTCACGTAGTCCTTGCGGAATTCGCTGATCATCGAGGTGCGGGTGATGCGGACGCCGACGGCGGTGAACAGGAGCGACAGCGCCACGGCGGGCAAAAGCAGATGCGACAGCGCATTGGCGAAGACGTCGGGCCGGCCCTGCAGGAGGCTGTCCAGCAGCACGAAGCCGGTCGGCGACTTGAAGGAGCGGAAGGCGAAATCGAGCCGGCCGGCGACCGGGAACATCTGCAGGTCGACGGCGAATTTCTGCTGCAGCAGGATCGCGGTCCAGAAGATCGGCAGGCCGGCGCCGGCGATCGATACCAGGCGGACGAGGTCGTCGAAGCGGGAGCCGCTGTAGCGCGCCGTCAGCAGGCCGAGCGGCAGCGAGACGGCGAGGTTGATCGCCATGGCGATCGCCACCAGTTCGAGCGACGGCGGCAGTTCGCGCAGGATGTCGTTCAGGAGCGGCTGGTGGGTGAACCAGGACGTGCCGAAATCGCCGCGCAGGATGCTGCCGAGATAGATCGCGAACTGCACCAGGAAGGGCCGGTCCAGCCCCATCTGGGCGCGCACCTCGGCGATCTTCTCCACGCCGGCATTCGGTCCCGCCGCCACATAGGCCGGGTCGCCGGGCACCACATGGCTGAGCAGGAAGGTGATGAAGACGAGCACAAGCAGGGAGAGGATCGAGAAGCCGATCCGTTGAAGGATGTAAGACATTGGCGTTCCTGATCGTGCCGTCGGCGTTGTATCGCCCCGCCATGCCGGGCACGCGGGGCGATACGTTCTATTGCGGGCGGAGCCGGCCTATTTCAGGCCAATGTCCATGTAGTTGAAGGTCTGGTGGTGGGCCGGGTTGTAGACATAGCCCTCGACCTTGTCGGAGAGCGCCACCACCGAGCCGGGCAGCGACGCCGTGATGGCGACGTGATCGGCGCCGAGGAGCTTCTGCGCCTCGCGGTAGAGCTCGCCGCGCTCGGCCGGATCGGCGGAGAGGGCGGCGCGGTCGAGCAGGTCGTTGACCTTGGGATTGTCGTATTGCGACCAGTTCAGACCGCCCTTCAGCCCGGTGAACGCGCCGTTGAAGCTGGTGTTCAGGATGGCGTGCGGGTCGGGGAAGGCCGGGAAGCTGTAGGTGACGTTCAGATCCGCCGTCGTCTCCAGCTTGCCCATGGTCGCGGCCTGCGCCGGCCAGGTCATGCCCTCGGCCTTCAGGGTGATGCCGAGTTGGCCGAGGTTCGACTGCAGCTGCTCGACGGCGAGCTGTTCTTCCTGGATGGCCGGCAGGTAGCGCACGGTAAGCGTGGTGCCCTTCCAGCCGTTCTTCTCGACCAGGGCTCGGGCGCCTTCGAGGTCGAAGCCGGTCTCGGACTTCGGCTCGTAGCCCATCCAGGTCGGCGGCAACGGACCGTCGGCGAGCGTGCCGAAGCCGCGCAGGACCTGTTCCAGATGCAGCTTGCGGTCGAAGCTCATCGACAGCATGCGGCGGAATTCCGGATTGCCGGTCGGGCCGGCCGAGGCGGTGTTGATGGTGAAGAACAGCGGCGTCGCCGCCGCGCCGATATCGACGACATAGCCCGGCGTCGTCTTCAGCGTGATCTTGTCGTCGAGCGTGACGTCGGGCGCGATCTGCACTTCGCCGCGTTGCAGCAGCGCGAGCTGGGTCGACGGCTCCGAGACATAGCGGAACACGACGGTGGCGACGTGGTTGCCGTTCCAGCCGCCCCAGTATTCGGGCACGGCGTCGAGCGTGACCGCTTCGGTAGGGGCGTATTCGGAGATGTTGTAGGGGCCGGAGCCGGCCGTATTGACGGCGAGCCACTGGCGGGCATTGTCCTCGCCCATATGCGGCTCGACCATCGCCTTCGAGACGATGTAGATGCGCGACAGCGCCGAGACGAACGGCCCGAACGGCGCGTCGAGCTTCAGCGCCACGGTGTGGTCGTCGATCACCTCGGCCGAGCTGTAGCTGCCGAGATTGTTCATGACGCCGGCGTTCGCCGCCTTCAGCCGGTCGAGCGTGAACTTCACGTCGGCGGCGGTCAGCTTGCTGCCGTCATGGAAGGTGACGTCGTCGCGCAGCGTGAAGGTGTAGGTGCGTCCGTCCTCCGAGATGGCCCAGCTCTTGGCCAGCTGCGGCGTCGCCTCGAGCTGGCCCGCCTTGAACTGGACGAGGGCGTCATAGACGCCGAGCAGCAGCTGGTCGACGGTGGAATTGGTCGCGTTGGCCGGATCCAGATTCTCCGGCGTCTCGTTTTCCGCGATCACCAGCACGCCGGTCGGAGCCGCCCAGGAGAGATTCGTCGCCGACAGCACCAGCAGTGCTGCCGCACTCACAGACAGGACGGGAGCCAGGAATTTCATGTTTTCGTTCCCCTTGGATTATTCTGGTATCCCACGCTAGCACCGCCCATTTGATTGTCAAACCTCTTTCCGGCGTCACGCCTGCCTCTTTGGCGGGCACATTTGCCGGATGAGGTCCAAGTCATTGGAATGTTTGGCTTTCGCAGGCCCCTGAACACTCACTGGCGCTCGGCGAGCTGGCGGCGCTGCGTCATCGCACGGGCCTGCGGCGCCACCATCCGGCCTTTCGGCGGGCTTGGCGGGGGTGACATTGGGGCGACGGGGGCCGGAGAAAAGGGGAGGGCTGGGCCGGCGGGCTCAGAGATTGCCGCGGGCGAAGGCGATCAGGCTTTCGACATGGGCGGCGACGGCGCGGCGGGTGCGCGCGATGTCTTCGGCGGCGATCGCATCCAGGATCTCCAGATGCTCGGTCGAATCGGGTTTCAGGCGGTCCTTCAGGCGGTCGATCTCGAACAGCCGCGTCGTCACGCGCAGGTCGCTCAGCACCTTGGCCATGACGGCGTTGCCGCAGAAATCCATGATCAGGCCGTGCAGCCGATCGTCGGTGTCCCAGTGATAGTCGGTGTGGGAGGCCGAACTCAGGATCAACTCGTGGACCTCGCGGCGCACGTCGTGCAGCTTGGCGCGGGGGATCATCGGCATGGCGAGAACGGCCGCTTCCGGCTCGATCAGCAGGCGCAGCCGCAGGCTCTGCAAATATTCGCCGATATCGACCTTGCGCACGACATAGTTGCGGCCGTCGCTCTTCCAGACCATCCGCTCGCCTTCGAGGCGCTGCAGCGCCTCGCGCAACGGCGTGCGCGAAATGCCGAGCGCCTCGGCGAGCGGCGCCTCGAGGATCGACTGGCCGCCTTTCAGGCGGCGCTGCCGGATCATGTCGGAAACGGCGCGATAGGCCTGGGCGCTCAGATTGGCTCCCAAGCCCCTCGCCGGCTTGCTGAGTTGGGCCAGTTCGTCCATTGCCTTGCCGCCTGTCCTTGGCCGATTCACCTGTCCAGCCGCAGCGGGCTGGTATTGCGGTCGCGGCGCATCACTTTGAAATCGCGGTCACTTTCAATCCGGCGCGATCCCGTACATCCTATATCGTGTGCATGACGCGGCAAAGGTTGCAAGATGTTCGAAGACGAAACACCCGAGACGGATTCGAACCTTGGCGAGGAGGTCTACGCGGCGCTCCTCAAGGATATTCTTGCGGCGCGGCTGCCGGGCGGCACGCCGATCCAGCAACGGCGTCTTGCGCTTCAGTACGAGGTGTCGCGCTCGCCGATGCGGCATGCGCTCAGCCGGCTGGAAGGAGAGGGCCTGCTGGTGCGCGACGACACGGCCGGCTTGGTCGTCCGCACGATCACCTTGCGCGATTATCTCGACAGTCTGGAGATGCGCATGCTGCTGGAGCCGGCCGCCGCCGCCAAGGCGAGCGGCAATCCCGACCGGCAGCGCCTCGACGTGATCCACCGGCATTTCCTCGCCCTGCAGGAAAATCCGGCCCCGGATCTCGAGGATGTCTGGACCTTCGACGACGAACTGCATGACTACATCGCCCAGCAGAGCGGCAATTCCTTCATGTTTCCCTTTGTCCGCGACCTGCGCCGCTACACCACCATCTTCGAGCGCCAGATGCCGGTGATCCGCATCAAGCCGGGCATGCGTGAGCATGCCGCCGTGCTGGAGGCGCTGCTCGACGGCGAGGCCGAGGTCGCCCGCGCCGCCATGAGCTTTCACCTCGAAATCGTCCGCACCGGCGTGCTGAAGCGCTACTGAGCCGTCGCAGCAGCGGTCGCGTCGATCCGCCCGCGACGGTCCGGCGCGGGTTGCTCCCTTGCGTATTCAGGTGGGATACCGCAATAATCCAGAAAGGGTCGCAGGACGGGCAGCCATGGCCGCGCGACCGGCTAGAGCGGATTGCAATGTCTGGATTGGATCGAATGAAGAAGAATTTCCGCGGCGTCTTCACGGTGATGATCACGCCGACCCGCGTCGATGGCGCCGTCTCCCTCGACGGCATGCGCGACTTTACCGAGTGGCAGATCCGCCAGGGCATCCATGGCCTGATCCCGCTCGGCTCGACCGGTGAGTTCCTGTCGCTTTCGGACGCGGATCGCCGCTCCGTCGCGCGCACGGTGATCGAGACGGCGAAGTGCCGGGTTCCGGTGCTGATCGGCACCGGTCACGAGGATACCCGCGAGGTCATCCGCCGCAGCCGCGAGGCCGAGGAACTCGGCGCCGACGGCGTGATGGTGATCCCGCCCTTCTATTCGACCCCGACCGACGACGAACTGGTGGCGCACTACCGCGCCATCGCCGAGGCGATCTCGATCCCGGTCATGGTCTACAACAATCCCGCCACCACCAATGTCGACATGGGGCCGGAGCTGCTCGCCCGCATCGCCGAGATCGACGGCTGCGACTACGTCAAGGAATCGACCATGGACGTGACGCGCGTGCGCGACATCATCCGCCTGGCCGGTGACCGGATGACGGTGTTCGGCGGCATCATGGGCTTCGAGAGCTTCGTGATGGGAGCCGAGGGCTGGGTCGCTGTCGCTTCCAACGTCGCGCCGGCCGCGATGGTCGAGATCTTCGAGCGCACCGCCGCCGGCGACTATGACGGCGCGCGCGCCGTCTACCGGAAATGGGTGCCGCTGATCCAGGCGGTCGGCGGCCAGGCCTATGTCGGCGGTTCGAAGGCGCTGCTGCGCCATATGGGCTTCGACGCCGGCGCGCCGCTGCCGCCGCGCCTGCCCTTGCCGGCCGGCCGCGATGCGGCGATGAAGGCGCTGGTCGACGAGTTCGGACTGCGCTTCGCGCTCTGATCCTTGGCCGCCGCTCGGAGACGGAGATGACCATAAAGCCCGCTGCGCCGGCCGCTTCCGCCGGTGCCTGCCGCATCACGATCGACGGCGTTTCGCGCGTCGTCGAGCCGGGTCTCTCCGTCGCGGCGGCGCTGGTTGCGACTGGCGAAATCGGCTTTTCTCGGTCGAAATCCGGCGCGCCGCGCGGCGTCTTCTGCGGCATGGGCGCCTGTCACGACTGCCTGGTGACGATCGACGGGCGCACCAGCCAGCGCGCCTGCATGTCGCCAGTCGCCGACGGCATGGTCATCGATCGCCAGAGCGCGCGGCCCGACATCCGGGATCCCGGCCTTCGCGACGTCGGAGTGCCGCCCCGAGCCATTCCGGTCCGTCCGGTCGAAATGCTGGTGATCGGCGCCGGTCCGGCCGGGCTCAGCGCGGCTTCTGTTGCCGCGAGACCGCGCCGGCGCGCGTCTCGCTGGCCGAGGACGCCCAGGCGGGCGCCGGCGCGGCGCTGATCGCGCGGGCCCGTTCCGCCGGCGCCGTCATCCTCGGCCAGACCCTGGTCTGGGGCGCCGAGCGGCGCGACGGCGAATTGCGGATCGGCTGTCACGGTCCGGAAGGCGCGGTCTACTTCGCGCCGCGTCTGCTGGTGATCGCGACCGGCGCCTATGAGCGGGTGCCGGCGGTGCCGGGCTGGACGCTTCCGGGCGTGATGACGGCCGGCGCGGCGCAGACGCTTTTGCGCGCCTATGGCACCGTGCCGCCCGGCCGGGTGCTCGTCGCCGGCAACGGCCCGCTTGATTTCCAGGTCGCGCTCGAACTGCACAAGGCTGGCGCCACCGTCGTCGGCGTCGTCGAGGCGGCCGCGTCGCCCTATCGCAAGTCGCTCGCGGCCCTTCAGCTTCTCGCCGCCGATCCGGCGCTGGCGCTGGCCGGCACCCGGCAGCTGCGCCGGCTCGCGAGCGCGGGCGTGCCGGTGCACTGGAGCGCGCGCATCACGGCGATCCGGGGGGAGGGGCGCGTCACCGGCGCTTCCGTGACCGCCGCCGCCGGTGTCCACGAGATCGAGGCCGACACGATCCTGCTCGGCGGCGCCTTCGCCTCCGACAACAGCCTGTCGCGGCTGCTCGGCTGCGCGCATGACGTCGTCGACGGCGCGCTGGTGGCGCGCCGTCAGCCGGATGGCGAAAGCTCGCTGCCGGACATCCATATCATCGGCGAGGCGGGTCGCTTCGGCGGCGCGCTGGTGGCGCAGGCCGAGGGCGAGCTGGCGGGCCGCGCGACGGTCCGCAAGCTGCGCGGAGCCGCGTCCGGCGACGTCCGCCTGGCGCTGCGGCGGCGGGCGCGCAGCCTCGCCTTCCAGTCGGCGCTCTGGAACCTGTTCCGCCCGGCGATCGAGCCGCCGTCGCCGACGCCGGACACGGTGATCTGCCGCTGCGAGGAGGTCACGCGCGCCACGCTGGAGCGGGATGCCGCCGCGGCGGCGCCCGATCTCGCGACGCTGAAGCGGCTGTCGCGTTCCGGCATGGGCCGCTGCCAGGGCCGCTATTGCAGTCATCGGCTCGGCGCGATCGCGGGGGCGCGGCAGCCGGCGAGCGAAACGCAGGATTTTGTCGCGCCGCAGATGCCGATCCGGCCGGTGCCGCTTGCTTCGCTCGGCGTCGAGAAGCCGGAATGGGGTGGTCACAAGCGGGCGCTGCTGCCGGATCGGGCACCGCTCGACGGCGCGCCGCGCTTGCCGGAGACACGGGTTGACATCGTCGTCATCGGCGCCGGCGTCGCCGGCGTGTCGACGGCGCTGTTCCTGGCGCGCGGCGGCGCCGACGTCGCCATCCTCGAACACGGCTTCTCGAACGGCGTCGCCTCGGGCGGCAATGCCGGCAGCCTGCACGCCCAGCTTCTCTCCTTCGACTATGGCGCCCGCGCCGAGGCCGGCGGGGGGCCGGCGGCGCGCACGCTGCCGCTGCAGCGCGATTCGATCGCGCTCTGGGGCCGGTTGCAGCAGGAGACCGGCCGCGATTTCGAGATGAAGATCACCGGCGGCCTGATGGTCGCCGAGACCGAGGCGCATCTCCGTTTCCTCGAGGCGAAGACGGCGCTGGAGCGGGCGCAGGGGATCGAGAGCCACGTCATCGACGCGGCGGAACTGGCGCGGCGCGAGCCGGCCCTCAATCCCGAGTTCGTCGGCGCGGCCTGGTGTCCGCAGGAGGGCAAGATCAATCCGCTGGTCGCGACCCGCCATCTGCTGGATGCCGCCGGTGTCGCGGGGGCCATCCTGCACGAGCGCTGCAGCGTGCTTGCCATCTACGCCGAGTCGGGCGGCTTCCGGATCGAGACCTCGCGCGGCCCCGTGCTGGCGCGCCGCATCGTCAACGCGGCCGGCGCCTTCGCAGGCCAGGTCGGCGGGCTGCTCGGCTGCGAAATCCCCGTCTTCGGCGCGCCGTTGCAGATGGTGGTGACCGAGGCGGCGGCTCCGGCGATCACGGCACTCGTCGCCCATGCGGATCGCCATCTGACGCTGAAGCAGGCGGCGAACGGCAATTTCATCATCGGCGGCGGCTGGACGGCGGGCCTCGATCCCGTTCACCACCATCCGCGCCCCCGGCTCGACAGCCTCGAGGGCAATCTCTGGGTGGCGCAGCATGTCGTGCCGGGCCTGCGCAAGCTGCATGTGATCCGCAGCTGGGCCGCCATGAACATCAACATCGACGGCGCCCCCATCCTCGGCGAGGATCCGCGCCAGAAGGGCCTGTTCCACGCCGTCACCTCGAACGGCTACACGCTCGGCCCGATCATGGGCGAGATGACCGCCGCCCTCGTTCTCGGCCGCGATCCCGGCCGTGATCTCGCCGCCTTCTCGCCCGCCCGATTCGGCTGAGGGAGGTTCCGACGGTCTATCCGAACGGTCCATTATTGCTTACGCTGGGGCATGGTGGTGATTTGCCACGGGGCCCCCGAAATGGCGCGATTTTCCTCATTTCCGTGCGCAAGACGGCGGACGAATCGTGTTGCGCCCATCGGCGCGGGCCTCATCCTCCTGCTCGCCGGCGCGGCGGCCGCGCATGCCGAAGATCCGAAGCCGATCGAATACAGCTTTCCGGACGGGACGGTGGTGCGCCTGTCCGGCCAGGTGAACATGGGCTATCTCGGCTATGACGATGGCCAGCAGAGCTATGGCAATTTCGTCGACAACGACAATTCGAGCACGCGCGCGCGCATCCAGCTGTTCTCCAGTCCGAATTTCGACTGGAGGTTCGAGGCCATTTTCGAGGTCGAGTACCAGCCGCTCGCCTCCAACGTCGTCAGCCAGCTCGACGACCGGCCCGAATGGAGTTTCGATCAGGGCGACATCCGCAAGGCCGAGGCGGCGATCAGCAACAAGAGCTACGGCAAGCTCTGGCTCGGCCAAGGCAGCATGGCGAGCGACGGGACGGCCGAGGTCGACAAATCCGGCACGACCGTCATCGCCTATGCGAGCGTCTCCGACACGGCTGGCGGCTATTTTTTCCGCGCCCCCGGCGGCGCGCTTTCCGACGTCACGGTCGGCGACGCCTTCAACGATTATGACGGCCTCAGCCGCAAGTTCCGCATCCGTTACGACACGCCGACCTTCGGCGGCTTTGGCGTGCAGGTTTCCTATGGCTATGACTGGCTCGTCAGCGATCCGAAGCCGATGTACGACGGTCGCGAGCGCGGTCGGGCTGTCGCGCAACGACCAGAACGAATCGACCCGCTTCGACGGTTCGTTCTCGGCGCTGCACAAGCCGAGCGGCATCAGCATCACGGTCGCCGCCGGCGAGCAGGACGCCGCAGGACCCACCGGCTATTACGGCTATGCCAAGCTCGGCTACGAGCACGCCTTCTTCGACGCCGGCAGCACCGCCTTCTCGATCGACTATTACCTCGGCAGCGATATCGCCAATGCCAGCTCGGACAGCAGCTCGATCGGCATCGCGGCGGTGCAGAACGTCGACGCCGCCAATCTCAAGCTCTGGCTGCTGTGGCGGACCTATTCCTATGACGAGGCCAGCCTCTCCTTCGACAGGGGCCAGGCGATCTTCGGCGGCGCGCTGGTAAAATTCTGACACGATTCCGCCGCGGAGGCCTATGCTGCGGAGTGTTGCGCGGCTGACGCCTGCACGGCAGCGGTCTCGCAGATTGGGCATGCGGAGGAGGCGCAGGTGGCGCTTGCAGCTCATTCCCCGAAGACCGTCATTTCCGATCCCCGGCCGGCCAGGGCGTTTTCGAACGAAGCGTTGAAAGGGCCGCGGCCATGAGTGGCGATCGACCCCTCGTTTCGCAGGGCCGGCGCTGGCGGTTGCCGCTTCTCGCCGGCCTCGCCGGCTATCGCCCCGCCTGGCTGAAGGAGGACATCTCCGCCGGCCTCGCCGTTGCCGCGGTCGGGCTGCCCAGCGCCATCGCCTATCCGGCGATTGCCGGATTGCCGCCCGAGACCGGCAGTGCGGCGGCCAGCGCCAGCGCGCGGCGCGGATTGGCGACGATGACGAACGCCACGCCTGCGAGATTTTCGGGCCGCCGGTGTTTCATTACGGCTACCGGCAGGCGGTGATCGACGGCTACCTGATCGACCATCGCCCACCGCGCCGCATCACCACGGCCCTGAGCCAGACCGGCATCCGCTTCGACAAGGGCGAAGAGGTCAACATCGTCGATCCCCGGACCGGCCAGATCGACCGCTTCACCGGGCTCGACATCTCTGCCGACGGCCTCGTGGCGCCGATCGTCGAACTGTTCCGCGAGGCGCACGCGATCCATGGGCCGACGCTCGTCCTCGGCTTCGTCATGTTCGCGCTGCTCCTGCTGGCGAAGCGCCTGCGATCGCCGATTCCCGGGCCGGTGCTCGTCATCATCGTCTCGGCGCTGCTCTCCTATCTCTTCGATTTCGCCGGCCGCGGCATCGCCGTCGTCGGCGACGTGCCGGCGGCGTTGCCGTCGCTGTCGCTGCCGCGCATATCGATGAGCATGCTGCCGGCGCTCCTGCTCGGATCCGGCGCCATCTTCCTCGTCTGTTTCGGCTCGGGCATCGTGACGGCGCGAAGCTTCGCCGTGCGCGGCGGCTATGCCGTCGATCCCAACCGCGAGCTGACCGGCTTCGGCGCCGCCAACATCGCCGCCGGCCTTTGCGGCGGCTTCGCCGTATCGGCTTCGGATTCGCGCACCGCCGTCAACGCGACCATCGGCGGCCGTACGCAACTGGTCAGCCTGATCGCCGCGTCGGCACTTGGCCTCGCGCTGCTGCTATTGACCGGGGCGCTTGCCGTCATCCCGATTCCGGCGCTTGGCGCCATCCTGGCGGCCACCGCGCTCAGCCTCATCGATCTGACGGAACTCCGCAATCTCTGGCGCATCAGCCGGGCCGAGTTCGTCTTCGCGCTGATCGCCATGTGGGGGCCGATCGGCCTCGGCGTGCTCAACGGCGTCGTCATCGCCATCGGCGCGACCTTGGTCTATCTGATGCAGAAGCTTATGTACCCGCGCGACGCGTTGCTCGGGCGCATCCCGGGTCGCGAAGGCTTCTACAAGCTGCATCGCTTCCAGGGCTCCCAGCCCGTTCCGGGCATGACCGTCTGCCTGATCCAGGGCAGCCTGCTGTTCTGCAACAGCGACTATGTGAAATCCCGGCTGGAGCGGATCGCCCGCGAGCAAGCCGGCGACGGCACATGGCTGGTGGTGGATGCGAGCGCCATCCCGCAGCTCGACAGCTCCGCTGCGGCGATGCTCGACGAGTTGCGTAACGAGCTCGCCGCGACCAACGTCACCCTCGGCCTCGCGGAAATGCACGCCGATGTGCGCGCCCTGCTCGATCGGGCCGGCGTTTCGGCGCGGATCGGCTCCGGCATGATCTTCGCCAGCCTCGAGGATGCCTATCTTGCCCGCACGCATGTGCGCCAGCGTTCCGCGCGGCCGGAACCTCCGGAGCCGGCCTAGCGAGACGTTCGGTTCTGCGTATCCCCGCTGATCGCCTGCCCAGTCGGTGCGCTTGCATCCAGCGGCCAGCCGGCGCTGAATGCTCGTCGGATAGCCCGAAGGATGTCGGTCTTGGTCGATGCAGCAGGAAGGCCCGTCTCCCGCGACGCCCGGTTTGCCGATGCGAGGCGGCTGCCATGAGGGCGATGGTGCTTCGCGCGGTCGGCCGGCCGCTGGTGGAGGAGACGCGGCCGGATCCGGTTCCCGGTCCCGGCGAGATCCGCGTGCGCGTCGAGGCGTGCGGCGTCTGCCGGACCGATCTGCATGTCGTCGACGGCGACCTCACCGATCCGAAGCTGCCGATCATTCCAGGCCATGAGATCGTCGGCATCGTCGACGCATTGGGGCCGGGCGTGACGGCGCCGGCGCTCGGCGCGCGCGTCGGCGTGCCATGGCTGGCGCATACCTGCGGCCACTGTCCCTATTGCCGGGCCGGGCAGGAAAACCTCTGCGACGAGCCGCTCTTTACCGGCTACACGCGCAATGGCGGCTTCGCCACCCATGTCGTGGCGGATGCGCAGTTTGCCTTTCCGCTCGTGGGCTTCGACGATCCGGTCGCGGCGGCGCCGCTGATGTGCGCCGGGCTGATCGGCTGGCGCTCGCTCGTCATTGCCGGCGCGGGCAGGCGGATCGGCCTCTATGGTTTCGGCGCCGCCGCCCACATCCTGGCGCAGGTCTGCCGCTTTCAGGGGCGCGAGGTCTATGCCTTCACCCGCGCCGGCGACGAGGCGGCGCAGCAGATGGCGCGGTCGCTCGGCGCCGTCTGGGCGGGGAGTTCGGAGGAATCGCCGCCGGAGCCGCTCGACGCGGCGATCCTGTTCGCGCCCGTCGGTGCTTTGGTGCCGCTGGCGCTGCGTGCCGTCCGCAAGGGCGGCCGCGTCGTCTGCGGCGGCATCTACATGAGCGACATACCGAGCTTTCCCTATGAACTTCTGTGGGAGGAACGGCAGCTGGTCTCGGTCGCCAATCTCACGCGCCAGGACGCGGTCGATTTCCTAGCGGTCGCGCCGCGCGCCGGCGTCCGCACCACGACCACGGTCTATCCGCTGGCGCGGGCGAACGAGGCGCTCGCCGACCTGCGCGCCGGCCGGTTCCAGGGCGCGGCCGTCCTGGTTCCCTGAAGGCGCGCCGATGGATCAGGCCCCGATCGGGCCGCCGGCCTTCTTCCAGGCGTCGAAGCCGCCTTCGATGTGGCGGGCGGTATCGAGGCCCGCGTCCTGCGCGGCCTGTACGGCCATGGCCGAGCGCTCGCCGAAGGCGCAGTAGAAGACGATCCGCTTGCCGCCATCGACCGCCAGCGCGTGCAGCATGCCGCCGACGCCGAGGTTCTCCTGCAGCGCGGGGTAGGGGGCGTGGAGCGTGCCGGGGATGATGCCGTGCCGCTCGCGCTCGGCCTTTTCGCGCAGGTCGACCAGCGTCACGTCGCTGCGGCCGCGCATGTCCATCGCCTGCTTCGCCGAGACCGCCCA
>JAFKJZ010000469.1 GCA_017305815.1 Hyphomicrobiales bacterium | reverse complement strand
TGGCCATAGCGCGTGACGGCGAGCCCCTCCGGCGCCGGGTTGCCGGCCGCCTCCCAGGCGTCCTCGAACGCCCGCACCATCCGCGCCGCGCCCTTGCCGGCGCCGAGCACGATCGTCCGTCCCTTTGGCGCGATGGGGAGCCTGCCCGCGAAACGGCCATCCGGCAGCGATGCCGCCAGCGCCGCGTCGAATAGGGCGCGGAGGATGGCTTCGTCGGGCGAGGTCTTGTCGAGCGTCATGTCAAATGCCTGTCTGCCGGGGCGCCGAACGACGCCGGCGCCTCGGCCCGTTCACCGGGAACCCTCGATGCGGAGCGTCCCGACCAGCGCGTCGAACAGCGGGCGCGCCCTGTCGATCGCCGCCGCGGTGGTGGCACAGGAGAGGCTGATTCGATAGGCCGGCGTCTCGGCGATGGCGATGTACTGGCGGACATTGGCGTGATCCGGCCCAAGGTGTGGCGTCGTCACCGCCGCGACACCGCGCGCGCCGCCGCCGAAATCGACCGGCCGGATGTCGACGACGCTGCCCATAAAGCCGAGCGTGGTGCGCATCGATTCCAGCGTTTCAGCGACCATCTCCGGCGAGGACAGCGCTTCCTGCGACAACGCCTGGACCTCTTCCGGCTGCGTCTTCACGCCCACGGCGCAGAGGCTCTTCGACGTGCCGGCGCGCGGCAGCGACGGATCAGAGGTGTCGACCTCGATGACGAAATCATGCCCACGATGGTCGCGCTGCCCGCCAACGACGAGCGGCGGCGGGGCGGAAAAGGCGAGCCCGGTCTCCGCGTCTTGGAAATCGGCCCGGGCTGGCGGCGCGGCCGTCTCGGCCGCCCATGCGTCCGCGCCGACAAGAAGCGCCGCAGCAAGGACGGCGACATGGCGAGAAGAACTCAAGAACCGCATTCGAAGATCCACCCGCCCGCTCAGTCGCGCACGCCGACGACATAGTCCTGGATCTGGTCGACGATCGAGCCCGTCATCGGGATGGCGACGTCGCTCATCAGGAAGACGGCGAGGCGGGCAACGTCGTCCGGCTTGATCAGCCGGCCCCAGGGCATCATCGCCTCGGCATCGGCCAGCCAGCCTTCCCCCTTGCCGAGCTTGACCGCCTGCATCTCGCGCTCGGCCGGCGTATCGGCCCAGCCGAGATTGATGCCGTTGACGCTGATGCGGTCGAAGCGGTGCGAGTGGGCGGCGTTCTTGGTGAGCGTCAGCAGCGCCGACTTGGACGAGGCATAGACGCCGAGCTCCGGCGTGCCGCCATAGGCGTTGACCGAGAGGACGTTGACGATCGCGCCGGGCGCCTCGCGGCTGCGCAGGTGCTGGATCACGCCCTGCATCAGGAACATCGGCGTGCGCACATTGGTGGCGAAGACCGTATCGAAGAAGTCGATGTCGGCCTCGGCGATCGAGCCGCGATCGGTGCTGGCGGCGGCGTTGACAAGGGCGTCGATGTGATCGAAGCGATCGAGCGCCGCGTCGAGGACGATGGCCGCCGCATCGGCGGCGGCGAGATCGACGGAGACGAAGCCGCCGCCGACACCGAGCGCCTCCAACTCGGCCACGACGGCGGCGCCGCGCTGCGGATTGCGCCCGACCAGCATCACGCCTTCCGCGCCCGAACGCGCCGCCTCCAGCGCCACGGCCCGGCCCACGCCCTGCGTGCCGCCGGTCACCAGAAGGATCTTGCCGTCTACGCGCGCTTCCATCGTCTCGTCCCTGCCCGTTTCGCTGTTCGCCAGCGGATTTCGTTAAGTGCCCTTGTCCCCGGCACCTCGGCGCGGCACGTTGCCGTCGCGAGGCGGGACATGCCCTCGCGCGATCCTAGCCGGGCTCCGTTCGGCGATGCAACTCGCGCGCGACCCGACCGCCGACCTAAATGCCTGTCCCGAAAACGAGATTGTCATGCCGCCGACCACCGCCGCGCCGATCGAGGATGCCGCCAACCGGATCGCCATGGCGCGGATCGCTCTTGCGCCGCTGCCGCTGCTGCCGGAGACGATCCGTCCCGCCGACGAGGCGGCGGCCTATGCCGTGCAGCGCAAGGTGCATGAGCGGCTGGCGGACGCCCGATACGGCCGCCGGATCGGCTGGAAGATCGGCTGCACGACGCCGGTGATGCAGACCTATCTCGGCATTCCCAACCCCTGCGGCGCCGGCCTGTTCGAAGGCACGAAGCACCGCTCCGGCGCGACGATCGCGGCGGCGGATTTCCGCCATGTCGGCATCGAGTGCGAGATCGCCGTCCGGCTTGGCCGCGACCTGCCGGCGCGCTCCGCCCCCTACCGCGCCGAGGAGGTCGCCGGCGCGGTCGAGAGCGTGATGGCGGCGATCGAGCTGGTCGACGACCGCTATGCCGACTGGCGCCAGACCGACACGCCGACGCTGATCGCCGACGATTTCTTCGCCGCCGGCTGCGTGCTCGGCGAAGCGCGGGCGATCGGCGCGGTGCCGGATCTCGCCGAACTCGTCGGGGTGACGACGATCAACGGTGTCGAAGCCGGACGCGGCCGCGGCGCCGACGTGCTCGGCCATCCGCTGAACGCGCTCGCCTGGCTCGCCAGCAGCCTCTCAGCGCGGGGCGACGGCCTGAAGGCGGGCGAACTGGTTCTGACCGGCAGCCTGGTCGAGACGCGCTGGCTCAACGCCGGCGACCGGGCCGAGATCAAGATTTCCGGCCTTGGCGCGGTGCGGGTGACGGTTTCGGAGGAGCGCTCCATCCTTCACCTCTCCCTGAGGGAGAGGTCGGAGCGAAGCTCCGGGTGAGGGGTTGCGATTTCTCCGGTAAGGCCTGAACCCTGACCCGCCGGCCTTCGGCCGTCGACCTCTCCCCATGGGAGAAGTGAAAGATCGAGCCCGGAAAACCGCCATCGCCCTCTCCCGCTCGCGGGAGAGGGTTGGGGCGAGGGTCTTTCGACCGTCCTTCGCCTACCGAAAATGCTTCGAGAGCTTCAGGCCCTGGGCCTGGTAGTTGGAGCCGAGGTCGCTGCCATAGAGCTTGGCCGGGCGCTCCGACATCCGCTCATAGACAAGGCGGCCGACGGTCTGGCCATGCTCGAGGATGAACGGCACCTCGTGGCTGCGCACCTCCAGCACGGCGCGGCTGCCGGCGCCGCCGGCGGCCTGGTGGCCGAAGCCCGGATCGAAGAAGCCGGCATAGTGGACGCGGAATTCGCCGACCAGCGGGTCGAAGGCGACCATCTCTGCCGCATAGTCCGGCGGCACATGCACCGCCTCGCGCGAGACGAGGATGTAGAACTGGTCGGGATCGAGGATCAGCTCGGCCTTGCCGCGCACCGGGATCGGCTCCCAGTAGTCGAGCACGCCGCAGGCGGCGCGGCGATCGACGTCCACGACGCCGGTGTGGCGCTTGGCGCGATAGCCGATGATGCCGTTCGAACCTTCGAGATCGATGGAAAGCAGCAGCCCGCCGGATGCGCGGAACGCACCGTCGACGAGCGGCTCGCGCGCATTGAGCGCGGCGAGATCGGTATCGGAAAGCCGCGTATCGCCGCGACGAAAGCGGATCTGCGACAGGCGCGAGCCGGTGCGCGCGACGATCGGGAAGGTGCGCGGGGAGACTTCCAGATAGAGCGGGCCCTGGTAGCCGGCGGGAATGGTGTCGAAGGACTGCGCCCGGTCGGTGATGACGCGGGTGAAGATATCGAGCCGGCCGGTCGAGGATTTCGGATTGGCCGAGGCCTGCACATCGGCGGGCAACGCCAGGCCCTCGAGCAGCGGCACGATATAGACGCAGCCCGTCTCCAGCACCGAACCGCCCGTCAGGTCGATCTCGTGCAGGGTGAGCTCGGCGAGACGGTCCTTCACCAGCACGTTCGGACCCGGCAGGAAGCTGGCGCGCACGCGGTAGGCGACGGTGCCGAGGCGCAGGTCGAGGCTCGCCGGCTGCACCTGGTCAACGTCGAGCGGGCGGTCGATCACGATCTGGCCGGCCGCGAGGCTCGCGCGGATCTGCTCGGCCGAGAGAATTCCGATTGCTGCCTTATCCGTCATCTCACCCGTTCCCCAACTCTCTCAGCAATCCGTATGTCTTCGCCTCTCCTGGAGAGAGATCGAAAGCGAAGCCGGCGGGTGAGGGTTTAGGAAACTCTCCGGTGAGGCCGTAAACCCTCACCGCGGCCTTCCGGCCCGACCTCTCCATGGGGAGAGGCGAACAAACCTGCGACACTCGGCTCCGAGCGGTCGCCCTCCTTATCCGAACTCACCGTTGACGCCAAGCCGCCAGAGGCATATCAGAAAACGGCCTACCGTGGTCTATTTGAGCCGACCGGCTTGCCGCCACGTTAAACAATGTCGCTAAAAGGTCGGTTGCCGGAAATCCGACATCCGATTTTTGCCCGACTTCGCGTCGGGTTTTTTCGTATCCGGGATCAGAACACAATGTCCGAAGACAAAGCCAAGCGCCCCCGCCGCCCCGCCACGGAACTCGTGCATGGCGGCACCCTCCGATCGCAGTTCGGCGAGATGTCGGAGGCGATGTTCCTGACGCAGGGCTTTGCCTATGACAGCGCCGAGGCGGCCGAAGCGCGCTTCAAGGGCGAGGATCCTGGCTTCATCTATTCGCGCTTCTCCAACCCGACCGTGTTCATGTTCGAGGAGCGCATCCGCCAGCTCGAAGGTGCCGCGGCGGCGCGCGCGACGGCGAGCGGCATGGCGGCCGTGACGGCGGCGCTGATGTGCATGCTGAAGGCAGGTGACCACGTCGTCGCCGCCAAGGCGCTGTTCTCGTCCTGTCTTTACGTCGTCGAGGACCTGCTGCCGCGCTTCGGCGTGCAGTCGACGCTGGTCGACGGCACCGACCTGAACCAGTGGCGCGACGCGGTGCGGCCGAACACCAAGGCCTTCTTCCTGGAAAGCCCGACCAATCCGACCCTCGAAGTGATCGACATCGCCGAGGTCGCCAGGATCGCGCATGAGGCCGGCGCGCGGCTCATCGTCGACAACGTGTTCGCGACGCCGATCTGGCAGCAGCCGATCAAGCTCGGCGCCGACGTCGTCGTCTATTCCGCCACCAAGCACATCGACGGCCAGGGCCGCGTGCTCGGCGGCGTCATCCTGTCCGCCGACGAAGCCTATGTGAACGACCACCTACACAATTTCCTGCGCCAGACCGGACCGACGCTGTCGGCCTTCAACGCCTGGGTGCTGCTGAAGGGGCTGGAGACGCTCGATATCCGCGTCCGCCGCCAGACCGAAAGCGCGGCGAAGATCGCCGACGCGATCGCCAGCCACCCGAAGATCGCCAAGCTGATCTATCCCGGCCGCCCGGACCATCCGCAGGCCGACGTGGTCAAGAAGCAGATGGGCGCCGGCTCGACGATGATGGCGTTCGAGATCGACGGCGGCAAGGACGCGGCGTTCCGCGTTGCCACCGCGCTGGAGATCATCACCATCTCCAACAATCTCGGCGACGCCAAGAGCCTGATCACCCATCCCTCGACCACGACTCACCAGCGCCTTTCCGAAGAAGCGCGGCTCGGTTTCGGCATCACGCCGGGCATGCTGCGCCTCTCGATCGGCCTCGAGGATCCCGACGACCTGATCGAGGACCTCCGCATGGCGCTCGACAAGGCCTGAGTCCTTTCGCCGCCACGAACCACCGAAAGTCGCCGGAATGCACCCGTTCCGGCGGCTTTTTCCTGTGCCGGGCCGCGTTGCGGCGCCCGGCTGCGACGGCATGGACAGAAGATGCGCTGAATTGCGCAGTGGCGGCCCGCGCGTCGTCATGATTACTGGCGCCAAGCTGAAATCAACGGCGCGAATTTGACTTGCCGCAAGGCCAAACAGCATTGGACTCGCTAGGGTTCCTCGGCTAGTTTGGAACCCATCCAAGAAGCGGACTCTGCTGATGGACTATCAATCGTTTTTCGTGGACGCGATCGACGCTCTCCATGCCGAGAAGCGCTACCGCGTCTTCGCCGACCTCGAGCGGATCGTGGGCCGCTTCCCGCACGCGATCTGGCGCTCGGAGCGCGGCGCGCGCGAAATCACCGTCTGGTGCTCGAACGACTATCTCGGCATGGGCCAGCACCCCGACGTCGTCCGCGCCATGGTCGAGACGGCGCAGGGCATGGGCACCGGCGCCGGCGGCACGCGCAACATCTCCGGCAACAACCATCCGCTGGTCGAGCTGGAGCATGAGCTCGCCGACCTGCACGGCAAGGAAGCCGGCCTTGTCTTCTCCTCCGGCTTCGTCTCCAACGACGCGGCGCTGTCGACGCTCGGCAAGCTCCTGCCCGACTGCCTGATCCTGTCGGACGAGCTGAACCATGCCTCGATGATCGAGGGCATCCGCCGCTCGGGCGCGCAGAAGCGCATCTTCCGCCACAACGACCTCGAGCATCTCGAAGAGCTGCTCAAGGAAGCCGGCCCCGGCCGCGCCAAGCTGATCGCCTTCGAGAGCGTCTATTCGATGGATGGCGACGTCGCGCCGATCGCCGGCATCTGCGATCTCGCCGAGAAATACGGCGCCATGACCTATATCGACGAGGTCCATGCGGTCGGCATGTATGGTCCGCGCGGCGCCGGCATCGCCGAGCGCGAGGGCCTGATGCATCGCATCGACGTCATCGAGGGCACGCTCGCCAAGGCGTTCGGCACGTTCGGCGGCTACATCACCGCCAGCCGCGCCATCATCGACGCCGTCCGCTCCTATGCGCCGGGCTTCATCTTCACCACCGCGCTGCCGCCCTCGCTCGCGGCCGCCACCACGGCCTCGATCCGCCACCTGAAGACCTCGCAGGTCGAGCGCGACCTGCAGCAGCAGCACGCGCAGCGCACCAAGGAAGTGCTGATCGCCGCCGGCCTGCCGGTGATGCCGTCGGAAACCCATATCGTGCCGCTCTTCGTCGGCAATCCGGACCTCTGCAAGAAGGCCTCGGACATGCTGCTCGACGAGCACGGCATCTACATCCAGCCGATCAACTACCCGACGGTGCCGCGCGGCACCGAGCGGCTGCGCATCACGCCGACGCCCTGCCACGACGAGAAGCTGATCCTCGGCCTGCGCGACGCGCTGATCGACGTCTGGGAGCGCCTGTGGCTGCCGATGGGCCGCACCGCCCCGGCGAAGACCGCTCGCCTGGTCGCGAACGGCGGCGCCTCGCATTTCGACGTGTTCCCGCCCGCCGGCGGCTGAACGGTCCCTATGGAATGAAAAGGGCCCGCCGAGCGATCGGCGGGCCTTTTTTGTTTCAGCAAGCAAGCCCATCACCCAACCCTCTCCCGCAAGCGGGCGATGGCTTTTGGGCCGGCGACCTTCATCGTATTGGCGCACTGCCGGCAACGAGCACAGGCGCGCCCCTTCTCCCGCACCGGGGTGAGGGTCTTCCTCCCCCAACCCCGCAGCCTACGCCGCGACTTCCGTCGCTTCTTCCTGGCCGATCTTCGAGATGTCGAACGGCACGGTCTGGTAGATCTCGTTGATCCAGTTGCCGAACAGCAAATGGGCGTTGCCGCGCCAGCTATTGACCGGCGGCCGGGCCGGGTCGTTCTTCTGGAAATAATCGGCCGGCAGCGCCACGTCGATCTTGGCGTTGATATCGCGGAAATACTCGTCGCCGAGCGAGTTGGTGTCGTATTCGAGATGGTTGAACATGTGCAGGGCGCGATGGCGAGTGTCGTCGAGCAGGCACAGGCCCGTCTCCTCGCTCTCGGCCAGCACGATCACGCCGCTGCCCTGCGGGATCTCGCTCTTGCGCACTTCCGACCAGCGCGACACCGGCACGGCGAACTCGTCGGCAAGGCCGCGCAGATAGTGCGACGCCGAGGCGGCAGCCGGGATCTGGTGCCGGTAGATGCCGAACGCCTTGCCGGGCAGGTCGTATTTCTGCATGCCGTGGAAATGGTGCACGGCCGCCTGCGCCGCCCAGCAGATGTTGAGCGAGCGATGCACATGCGTCTGCGTCCAGTCGAAAATCCGGCGCAGCTCGTCCCAGTAAGTCACGTCCTCGAACGGCATGCGCTCGACCGGCGCGCCGGTGACGATGAAGCCGTCGAAGCGCTCGTCCTTCACCTCTTCCCAGGGCCGGTAGAAGGAGAGCATGTGCTCGGCCGGGGTGTTGCGCGGCGCATGGTCGGTGATCTGCACCAACGACAACTCGATCTGCAGCGGCGTCGCGCCGAGCAGCCGCGCGATCTGCGTCTCGGTGGTGATCTTGTTCGGCATCAGGTTGAGCAGGCCGATCCGGAGCGGGCGAATGTCCTGACGCACGGCGTCGGCCGCGCGCATGACCACGACGCCTTCCGCTTCGAGCTTGCGGCGGGCTGGCAGGTCATCGGGGATCTTGATCGGCATGGCGGCGTCGTCCTGTACTGGAAGGTCCGACGCTGTGTGACTGGGTCCGTTTGGTTGCCGGATCGGCCACATCCTCCCTGAGGGAGTGCCACCTTGCCCGGAAAGGCAGGTTGGCGTCGGGCGTCGGCCCAACTCTTGATGTATGGGCATGATCTACCCGAGCCAAGGACTGTTGGCAATAGAATCTGCAGGCGTGGACCGGCAGGCCCTCGCCCCAACCCTCTCCCTGAGGGAGAGGGAGCGCGCGGCGCCCTCGCCCGCTCGCGGGAGAGGGTTGGGTGAGGGGCTTGCTTGCCTGCCGGCTTCGCCAGCCAGGCGACGGGCCGCCTCGCGGATCCGGTCGGCATCGCTCCGGCAGCAGAGCCGCGGAACGAAGCCGACGCCGGCCTCGTCCCGCTCCAGCGAAAGGCGGCCGGATTGAACATTCGCCGCCGCCTGCTAGGCTCCTGCC
>JAFKJZ010000468.1 GCA_017305815.1 Hyphomicrobiales bacterium | reverse complement strand
CGGCTCTATTTCGCCAGCCATGCCGGCGTGCCGCAGGAGATCTTTCCCGAGCAGGCGGGGCTGATCCTGGCTGATGCCTATGGCGCGGAAATCCTGCGCGAGGCGCCGCATGCGCCGCTGGTCGCCGCAAGGCGGAAGGCGATGACGCTGCGCTTCGCCCAGGCCGCCGCCCACCGCCTGCACGGCTTGTTCGACCCCGAAGCCGGATTTCGCGAGATCCTCTGAACCGCGACTTTCTTGCTCCGGGCTTGAAGCAGCGGCGCTATGCCGCTAGACGGGTTCGGCCAATCCGCAAAAGGAAAATCCCATGAGCAGCATTCGTCGCATCGAGCCGGGCCCCCGCATGAGCGCAGGCGTCGTCCACGGCAACACCGTGTATCTCGCTGGCCAGGTCGGCAATCCGGGCGACGACGTCGCAGCCCAGACGAAGACCGTGCTCGACACCATCGATCGCCTGCTGGCCGAGGCCGGCACCGACAAGTCGCGCATCCTGTCGGCGCAGATCTGGTTGGCCGACATGGCCAATTTCGGCACCATGAACACCGTCTGGGACGCCTGGGTCGACAAGGCCAACCCGCCGGCCCGCGCCACGGGCGAATCCAAGCTCGCCACCCCGGCGCACCTGGTCGAGATCATCATCGTCGCCGCGCTGCCGTAGGCGCCGGCTTCGGATCAAAAATGCGAACGGGCGCCGCGGCGCCCGTTTTCATCTCTGCGAGGATCGGTCGATCAGCGCGGGGCGCGCTTCGCCAGGATCCGCTGCAGCGTGCGGCGGTGCATGTTGAGCCGGCGGGCCGTCTCCGAGACGTTGCGCTCGCACAGTTCGTAGACGCGCTGGATGTGTTCCCAGCGGACGCGGTCGGCCGACATCGGATTGTCCGGCGGCAGGGCGCGTTCGGTCGGATCGCGGGTGAGCGCCGAAAACACTTCGTCGGCATCGGCGGGCTTGGCGAGATAGTCGACCGCGCCGAGTTTCACGGCGGTGACGGCGGTGGCGATGTTGCCATAGCCGGTCAGGACCACGGTGCGCGATTCCGGGCGGCGCTTGCGGATCAGCTCGATGACGTCGAGGCCGTTGCCGTCTTCCAGGCGCATATCGACGACGGCATAGGCCGGCGGCTTCTGGTCGACCTTGCGCATGCCTTCCGCGACCGTATCGGCGGTTTCGACTTCAAAGCCGCGTGCTTCCATCGCCCGGGCAAGTCGCTGCAGGAAAGCCTTGTCGTCATCGACGATGATGAGCGACGTATCGGTGCCGGCGAGGCCGGCCGACTCTAGGTCTGTCATAGACGTTTAACTCCGCGCCTCCCTGAATTCTCTTTATCTTCCAGACCGGGTTATAGGCATCCCGAGCCTCCGCGCCAAGGCCAGCCTGCAGGCGGGAACGCCAAAACAGCCCTGCGCCGGCGCAGTTCTCGGCGTCAACTGTGCGATGCGGAGCCTCTGGGGCCGTCGCCGCCGTCCGACTTGCCAGAAATGCCGAGCCGGTCCATCGCGTCGCGCGACCACGTGATGCGCACGATCGCGCCATGCGCAGGCGCTTCGCGATTGGAGAGTTCGAGCCGCGCGCCGGTGCGTTCCAGCAGCGTCTTGGCGATGAAGAAGCCGAGGCCGAGGCCGCCGGCCTCATGGTCCTCGGCGCCCTCGATCGCGCGCGAGCGGGTCGTCACATAGGGCTCGCCGATATGGTCGATCACCTCCGAGGCGAAGCCCGGCCCGTCGTCGGCGATGGTCAGCGACACATTGTCCGGGTTCCAGGCGGCGGTGATCTCGACGGTCGTCTCCGCGAAGTCGACGGCGTTCTCGACGAGGTTGCCGATGCCGTAGAGGATGGACGGATTGCGCCGGCCGACCGGTTCGCTGGCGGGCTCGCCGACGAACTTGATCTCGATGTCGATGCCGGTATCGGCATGCGGCTCGATCACTTCGGCCAGCATGTGGCTGACCGGCATGCGGTCGACATGCTGGCCGGGCTCGGTCGAGAGCGAGGTCAGCTTGCCCAGGATGTCGCGGCAGCGCTGCGACTGGCTGCGCAGCAGGGCGATGTCCTCGGCGTAGGGGCTGTCGGGCGGCAGCTCGCGCTCCATCTCCTTGGTCACCAGCGCGATGGTGGCGAGCGGCGTGCCAAGCTCGTGCGCGGCGGCTGCGGCGAGCCCGTCCAGCGCCCAGAGATGCTGCTCGCGCGCCAGCACCAGCTCGGTCGCGGTCAACGCGTCGGCGAGCTGGCGCGCCTCCTCGGCGACGCGGAAGGCGTAGACGCCCATGAAGAAGACGGCCGAGACCAGCGCCACCCAGACGCCGACGACATAGAGGAAGGGCAGGGTGAGCGCCTGGCCGCCGGCCCAGGGCAGCGGCATGTGCCAGACCGACAGCACCGTGACGGCGACGATCACCAGCCCGCCCAGCGCCACGGTCAGGCGCGGCGCCAGCGTCGTCGCGGAAACGATGACCGGCACGATGATCAGGACGGCGAATGGATTCTGCAATCCGCCCGTCAGCGACAGCAGCACGGTCAGCTGCAGCACGTCATAGGCGAGCAGCAGCGCCGCCGTGCGTCCCTGCAGGCGCAGGCTGGAGGGATAGCGGATCTTGATGAACAGGTTGAGCCAGGCCGACAGCGCGAGCGCCGCCAGGCAGAGCCCGATCGGCATCGGGTATTCGAGCCAGAAGCGAACGAACACCACCGCCGCCGTCTGGCCGGCGATGGCGAGCCAGCGCAGGCGGACCAGCGTGTCGAGCTTCAGCCTTCGCGCGCCGAAATCGTGCGAGGGATGGGCTTGCTCGGGCATGGGCTTGAACCTGGGTTGAAAATGCGAAATTTGCCCGGCTTATAGCACGTTACCGGTCCGATCAGGCGATTTGCGGGTGTCCGTATCCGCAATTCCCTTGCATCGAAGCTCGGATCATTCTTACATATTGCAACGCACAAGGCTGGCCGCCGCCCTTACTGCCAGACGGAATATCCGGCCGGGACGATCCCTTCGCGGAGCGGCAGATGGACGGCATGATGGGCTTCCTATCCTACTATCAGCTCTATGAACTGAACCACGCGGCGCTGACGCCCATGCGCGCGGCCGCCGACATGTTCGATCTTTTCCTGAAGAACCCGCTGAACCCGATGGGGCAGACGCCGCTCGCCCGCAACTGGCGGGCCGGGCTGGAGCTGTTCGAGCGGACGACGCGGCGCTATGCCAAGCCGAGCTTCGACCTGCCGACGACGCTGGTCGGCGGCACGCGCGTGCCGGTCGTCGAGCGCATCGCCTGGAGCAAGCCGTTCTGCGACCTGATCCATTTCGAGCGCCAGCTGGAACGGCCGCGCAAGGATCCCAAGCTCCTGATCGTCGCGCCGATGTCCGGCCATTACGCCACGCTGCTGCGCGGCACGGTCGAGGCGATGATGCCGCGCCACGACGTTTACATCACCGACTGGGCCGATGCGCGCATGGTGCCCCTGTCGGATGGCGATTTCGATCTCGACGACTACATCGACTACCTGATCGAGATGCTGCACTTCCTCGGCGACGACGTGCATGTGATCGCCGTTTGCCAGCCGGCGGTGCCGGTGCTCGCTGCCGTGGCGCTGATGGAAGCCGCCGGCGACCGCTTCGCGCCGCGCTCGATGACGCTGATGGGCGGCCCGATCGATACCCGCATCAACCCGACCGCCGTCAACAAGCTGGCCGAGGGCAAGAACCTCGACTGGTTCCGCGACAATGTCGTGATGAAGGTGCCGTTCCCGCATCCCGGCGTCATGCGCGACGTCTATCCGGGCTTCCTGCAGCTCTCCGGCTTCATGAGCATGAACCTGGATCGCCATGTGACGGCGCATCAGGACCTGTTCAAGCACCTGGTCGCCGGCGACGGCGACAGCGCCACCAAGCACCGCGACTTCTACGACGAATATCTGGCGGTCATGGACCTGACGGCGGAGTTCTACCTGCAGACGGTCGAGACGGTGTTCATCACCCACGCCCTGCCGAGGGGGACGATGATGCATCGCGGCGTCCCGGTCGACCTGACGGCGGTCCGCAACGTCGCGCTGCTGACGGTCGAGGGGGAGAACGACGACATTTCCGGGGTTGGCCAGACCGAGGCGGCGCAGCATCTCTGCGTCAACATCCCCGAGGACATGCGGGCGCACTATGTCCAGCCCAAGGTCGGCCATTACGGCGTGTTCAACGGCTCCCGCTTCCGGGCCGAGATCGCGCCGCGCATCAGCGATTTCGTGCTGACGCACAACCGCGATCGCGCGTCCGCACCGAAGCCCGCCGCCACGGCAAAGCCGGCGGCCGCCACGGCCGAGACTGCCAAGCCGGTCGCGCCCGCGAAGGAAGCCGGCGTCGAAACCACGAAGCCCGAGCCGGTGAAGCCTGCGGTCGTCAAGTCTCCGGTGGCCAAGGCACCAGTGGCAAAGTCCGTGAGCGATCCGGCAGACGATCTGAAGCGGATCGCCGGCATCGGCCCGAAGCTGGAGGCGAGCCTCAACGCCGCGGGCATCCATCGCTATGCCCAGATCGCGCGGCTGACGGCGAAGCAGGCGACGGCGCTCGACGCCCGGCTTGGCCTGCGCGGCCGCCTCGCGCGCGAGAAATGGATCGAGCAGGCCAAGGCTCTGATGCAATCGGCGCCTGCGGCGGGCGGGGAAGCTGCCGCAGCGTCCGCTGGATAAATCTTCTTGAATCGGGATCGAACCTTTCCCACTTCCGTTGCTGGGGGTGCGAGAGAGGAAGGTTCCATGTCCCATACTCAGGCCTTGCGTCCGGGATGGACGCCGCTCACCATCGCGTTGATGGTCCTCGGCTTCTTCGTGTTCTGGCCGCTCGGCCTCGCCATGCTCGCCTACATCATCTGGGGCGACCGGCTACCCGAGTTCCGCCGCAACGCGGAAGGGATGCGCGACGATTTCAAGCGCTCCTTCTCCGGCTGCGGCTGGCAGAGCCGGCGCGAGCAGCGCTGGGGCGCCTATCAGAGCCATAGCGGCAACGCCGCCTTCGACGACTATCGCGCCGCCGAACTGAAGCGGCTCGACGAGGAGCGGCGCAAGCTCGACGAAGAGCGCGCCGAATTCGAGGCCTTCGTCCGCAACCTGCGTCGCGCCCGCGACCAGGAGGAGTTCGATCGCTTCAAGGCCGATCGCGCCGAGGCGCGCCGGAACCAGATGCCGCCTTCGCGCGACGACGGGCCGGGTCCGGTGATCGACCTCTGACGGCATGACGTCGGGAAGGGCTGCGCCGCAGGCGCGGCCCTTCTTCTTTTCCGGATCGGAATGCGACTTCGACGACGGGTGCAGCAACGAGCAGGAGCGGTGAAGCATGAGCCGATTGAGCGTGATCCTGAACAAGATCTTCAAGAGCGGCGAGGCCCAGGCGGCCGAGCGCGCGCCGGATGTTGCAGCGAAGGGGGCCGCCAGCCCGGCCGCGCCGCCGGCCGCCGGCGCCAGTCCCGCCGAGACCGGTTCCGCCAAAGCTGCCGGTTCGGCCGCCCCGCCGCAGGCGGGCGTCGATGTCGTGGCGGTGCTGACGGCGATGGCCGCCAAGTCGGGCCAGAAGCTGGACTGGAAGAAGTCGATCGTCGATCTGCTCAAGCTGCTGGACCTCGACAGCAGCCTTGCCGCCCGCAAGGAACTGGCCAGCGAGCTCCACTACACCGGCGATGGCCATGATTCCGCCGCCATGAACATCTGGCTGCACAAGGCCGTGATGCAGAAGCTGGCGGAAAATGGCGGCAAGGTCCCCGACGAGCTGAAGCACTGAACCTCCCTCCCTTCGCGGCAGGCCGGCCTCGGCGCGGCCTGCCCCTTCCGTCGCTGGTTTCGGGGTTGCGCCGGCTTCGTGCCATCATGCTGCCTGCGAATCAGCAGACTGACGCTTCATGGGTTTCTTCGAGCGCCTCACCGGTTCCCCCACGCGCGCCGCCGCCAAGCCGGACCATTGCCATGTCGAGATCGGCGGCGAGCCGGTGCGGGTGGCGCTGGTCTGGAACGAGCGCGCGCAGCGCTACACGCTGCGCCTGCGCGGATCGGTGCGCGAGCCGGTGGTGACGATCCCGGCGCGCGGAAAGCTCTCCGAGGCGCGCGCCTTCCTCGAGCGCAATCGCGGCTGGCTGCAGGCGCGGCTCGCCGCCCTGCCGGATGCGACGCCGCTCGCCGACGGCGCCATGATCCCGCTGCGCGGCGTGCCTGTCCGCATCGTCCATCGGCCCGGGCGCGGCATCGTCCGCCTGCACGAGGCCGAGGCGGGCGCCGAGCTGGTCATTCCCGGCGAGATCGACCACCTGCCGCGCCGCGTCACCGATTTTCTGAAGCGCGAGGCGCGCCGCGACCTGGAGGCGGCGACCGCTCGCCATGCGGCGTCGCTCGGCGTGACCGTCAAGAACATCCGGCTCGGCGACCCGACCAGCCGCTGGGGCTCCTGCTCGTCGTCGGGCACGATCGCCTATTCGTGGCGGATCATCATGGCGCCGCCGGCCGTGCTCGATTATCTCGCCGCACATGAAGTGGCGCATCTGCGCGAGATGAACCATTCCGTCCGCTTCTGGCGCCATGTCGCCGCGATTTGCCCCGGCATGGAGGAGGCCAAGGCCTGGCTCACCCGCCATGGCGCCTCGCTGCATGCGGTCGGGGCCGAATAGCGCGACGGCTATCCATTCCGGCGCGGCAATTCTGGGACGGCGAGACATTTTCGGAGATGCCGTCACCCGCTATGATCGCACCGTGTCACAAGACGGGAGTGCGTGATGTCTGCCGAAAACTCGCCAGCTCTGGCCGTATCGAGCTGGAGCCTGCACCGCACGCTCGGGCTTACCTATCCGAACCGGCCGGATCATGACGTGGCGCTGGCGCCGGAGCCGACCTATGGCGTGGGCAAGCTGAGCCTGCTCGACATGCCCGCCGCCGTCGTCGCCGCGCTCGACGTCCATCGCATCGAGGTCTGCTCCTTCCACCTGCCGAGCCGGGAGGCCGACTATGCGGCGGCGTTCAGGGCGGCGCTGCAGAAGGCGGGCGTCCGCTTCCAGACGCTGCTGATCGAATATGGCGACATCTCCAATCCCGCGACGGCCGAGCGCGACCTCGCCTGGATCGAGGGCTGGATCGATACGGCGGCGCTGTTCGGCGCCGAGCAGGCCCGCGTCATCGCCGGCCGGGCCGAGCCGACGCGCGAGGCGCTCGATCGCAGCATCGCCGGCCTGACCCGCCTCGGCCATTATGGCGAGGCGCGCGGCGTCCGCGTCGTCACCGAGAACTGGTTCGAGCTGCTGCCCGGCCCGCGCGAGGTACGCTACCTGTTCGACCGGCTCGACGACACGGTGGGGTTGAACGGCGATTTCGGCAACTGGTCCGGCCCGGCCAAGTATGACGACCTCGAGGCGATCTTCGATCTCGCCACCTGCTGCCACGCCAAGGCCGATTTCGGCGGCGGCGTGCTGCATGCGGAGGACTACCGGCGCTGCCTGATGGCGGCGGACGCGGCCGGCTTTCGCGGCCCGCTGACGCTGATCTATGACGGTCCGGACGATGACGAGTTCGGCAATCTCGCGATCGAGCGCGATTTCATCCGCCGGCACTATGAGGATGCGCGCGCCAGCGCCGGCTGATTTCAGCGGACCAGGTTGAGCGTCCGGGGGCCCGGCTTGGCGGGCTTCGCGGCCGCTTCCGCGTGCTTGACCGGTTCGCCCGGCTTTGTGGCGGTCGGCACGGGGCGGATCGGCTCGGCGGGCTTTGCCGCCGGGGCCGGCCGCGCCGGTTCGGACGCCTTGATCGGCTCTGCGGTCTTGGGCGGCGGCGGCGGTTCGAAGTCGAACGAATAGTCGGCCAGGAGCTCGATCGCCTTGGCGAAGATCGCCTCCTCGCGCCGGGTCTTTTCCGCCTGTTCGCGCGTGTCGGCGGCGCGGCGCTCGAGCACCTTGCGGATGATGTTGTCGCCCTCGCGCTTGCGGAAGCGGGCGGCCATCGCCTCGGCGCGCTTCGCCTGGCGCTCGAGCTTGCGGATGCCGGCGCCGATATCGGCCTTCTGCTTGGTCAGCGTGTCGCGGATCGGCGCGATCAGGTCGACGGTCTCGAAGGGCAGGTCGCTTTCCAGCACCGAGGCGACCAGCGCATGGATGCGCTCCATGGCCCGGCTGACGATGTCGTCTGTCAGCTCGCCCTCGAAGCCAGTCTCGTCATAGGCCTTGCGGCGGTCGGGATCGGAAAGGATGGCATAGGCGTGGCTCAGCGCGTGAAACGCCTCGGCCGTACCGCCGGCGTCCGGATGCGCGGTGCGGGCGCGCTGGCGATAGGCCTTGTCGATCTCGGCCGGCGTCGCGTCGGGTTCGACGGCCAACTCGCGGTAGAGCTTGCGCTTGTCGGCCATTGCCGGATGTCTCCCTGGGGCAGGGCGCCCGGCCGTTCCGCAGGGAAGGATGGGCATGGAAAGGAAGCGCCGCGAAGCGGCGCGTCGCCACTATCCACGGCTGGCCGGCAATGTCCACCGCACGATGGCCGGCCGCCCGCCCGCTCAGCCGCCGAACAGGCGGTCGAGCAGGTTGCGGCGGTGCGGGCGCGCCTGGTAGACGCCCGCCTGGCCGTCCTCGCCGACCGCGGCCGGCGGCACCGGGGCGCCGCGCTCGGCGCCATAGGACGGGTCGCCCTCGCGATAGATGCGGGCGCCCGCCGGCGGCGACTGGTAATCGCCGCCATCGTTCCAGTTGCCGCCATCGGCGGATTCCGGATCGTTGTAGCCGCCATAATCGGGCTGGCTCGCCTGCTGGTCGCGATATTGCGGCGCCGGCTGGCCGCCCTGCTGCTGGCCCTGATAGGACGGCTGGTCGCCATAGGCAGGCTGCTGTCCCGGCTGTTGCTGTTGCTGCTGCTGCGACGGCGGCGGGC
>JAFKJZ010000467.1 GCA_017305815.1 Hyphomicrobiales bacterium | reverse complement strand
AAGATGATGCCGGCGATGGCGAGGAACAGGATGCCCTTCACCATCATGTGGTTGGCGACGAGATAGAGCGCGGTGACCCAGCCGAGATGGCTCATCAGCGCGATCGCCGTGACGATGTAGCCGAGCTGACTCATGCTGGAGAAGGCGAGCAGGCGCTTGAAGTCGGTCTGCCGCAGCGCCAGCACGGCGCCGGCGATGGTCGTCAGCATGCCGACCCAGGCCATGCCATGCGCCAGTTCCAGCGCCGCCTGCGAGCGGATCGCCAGATAGGTGCCGGTCAGAAGGCCGAAGATCGCCACCTTGCTGACGACGGCCGAGAGCATGGCGGTGAAGTCGTCGTCTGCCTCCGAATAGGCGCCGGGCAGCCAGACATGCACGCCGATGGCGCCGGCCTTGATCAGGAAGCCGATGCCGAGCAGCACCAGCGCCGTGGTGGCGTCGGGCCCGGCGGTCATCAGCGCCGAAAGGCTGGTGGTGCCGCTGACCGAGGCGATGCCGGCGAAGCCGCCGAGCAGGCAGAAGGCGGAGACGAGCGAAAACAGCAGGAAGCTCAGCACATGCGGCCCGGCCCCCCTGCCCTTGGCGATCAGGAAGCAGGAGGCGAGCGTGATGATTTCCCAACTGAAGAAGAATTCGAGGCTGGTTGCCGAGCGCAGCAGGGCCGGGATCGACAAGAGCAGCACCGCCAGCATCGGGAAATAGCCGGGGCGCGCATCGTCGCGATAGAGACTGGCGGCCGCGATGACGAGGCTGCCGGCGAGTAGCAGCACGGCGAAGAGCCAGGCGATCCCGGTCGCGCTTTCGGCGAGCCACGAACCGACCAGCGCCACGGCGATGAGCATCAGCACGGCCTTGACCCGGCCGGGCAGCCGATCGAGCGCATAGAGCACGATGCCGGTGGCGAGCGGCGCGAAGATCCAGAGCGACGCCGCGCCCGAAAGCCGGGCGGCGACATAGCCGGAAATGGCGAGGAGCAGCGCGATGCCATAGACCGGCAGCAGCGCCACCGTATCCGGCCCGGCCTCGGCCTTCGCATCGGAAGGACGCATGGCGCGGACGAACCAGTGGAACATGTAGGCGGCTTCGAGCAGCGAGCCGGTCAGGATCACGGCGATCCAGGGCAACCGGCCGGCGCTCGCCAGCTGCAGCACTAGTTCCCACTTGGCCCAGAAGCCGGGGAATGGCGGCAGGCCGGCGATCGCGACCAGAAACATGGCGAGCAGCGCCAGCAGCAGCGGCCGGCCTGAAAGGCTGGTGCGCGCGTCGACATCGTCCTGCCTCAGCACGCCGGCGAGCCAGAACAGGCCCGCCTTGGCGAGCAGGTGGTTGACGAACAGGCCGCCGACGACGAGCGGGATCGAGGCCGTGGCGCCGATCTCGGTCAAAAGCGCCAGCGCCAGCATCATCAGGCCCATCTGGCTGATCGACGAATAGCCGAGCAGGCGCTGGACCTTGGTCTGCTTGCAGCCGATCAAATTGGAGAACAGGAAGCTGACGCCGCCGGAAACCGCGATGATGCCAAGCTGGTCCTGGAACAGCGGCATGAGCTTCATCAGCGCGAAGAACACGCCGGCAGAGACTCCGACCGAGACCATCGAGGCGACGCCCGAAGGCGCCGTCTCGTAGACGTCGAGACCCCAGCCATTGGCCGGAAACGGCTTCAGCTCGAGGATCAGGCAGGCGAGCACCATCACGAGCGCCGCGGCGCCGATCGGCCCGGTGATCTGGGCGCGCGCCTCGATCAGCGCGTCGATGTTGAGCGTGCCGGTGACGTAGTAGAGCAGCACCGTGCCGAGCAGGAACAGCGTCGAGGCGATCACCGTCGCCATGATGTACTTGAACGCCGCCGCCATCGCGGCCGCGCTGCGCTCCAGGCTGAGCAGGCCATAGGTGGCGATCGAGACAATCTCCAGAAAGACGAAGAGATTGAACAGGTCGCGGGTCATCACCATGCCATCTATGCCCATCACCAGGATGAGATAGAGCAGCAGCGCGCCGTAATTGCCCTTGAGGCGATCCCAGAGATGCAGCGCGCCGAGCAGGCCGACGAGATTGACGCCGAAGGTGAAGAAGCCTTCCCAGATGCCGAAGCGCAGGTTGATCGAGAGCGGTGGCGGGCCGACGGCGGTCAGCACCTCGATCGTCGGGCCGCCCTGCAGCAGGCCAAGGAAGGAGACGCCGCTGACGGCGACGATGCCGATCAGCGCAACGAAGAAGCCGGCATGCAGCCACGGCTTGCCGAGCCGGTAGAGCAGCGGGATGACGAAGCCGCCGCCGAGGCCGAGCAGGAAGATGTTCAGCGGGTGGAAGAGCGCGTCTACCATTTCGACTCCGTGAACGCGTCGATGGAGAGCGTCTTCTTGGCTGCGTAGAGGCGGATGGCGAAGCCGAGCATGATGGCGGTCACCGCGAAGCCGATGACGATCGCCGTCACCACCAGCGCCGACGGGATCGGGTCGATGGCGCGGCTCACCGCCTCGACCTTGCTCAGCGCGCTGTCGACGATCGGCGCGGTGCCGGCGGTGATGTAGCCGGTCGCGACCATGACGAGGAGCAGGCCTGTATCGAACACGGTGAAGCAGATGATGATCCGCATGATGTTGCGATGGGTCAGCATGCCCCAGAGGCCGATCAGCGCCAGGCCGAAGCCGGTGACCAGCAGGATGGTGGAAATGGGTAGGCCTGTCGTCATGTCCCGTTCCCCCGCTCAGCTTCTGAAGCGGTCGATGATGACGCTGAGCTCGGCGCCGACCTTGATGCCGAGCAGCGCCGAGATGAGCGGGATGGCGCCGGCGCTGATGAAGGCGCCGAACTCGCCCTTGGGCAAGAAGCGCGGATCGAGGAAGCCGCCGGCCAGGATCAGGCCCAGAATGCCGAGGCCGACATAGAAGACGCCGGCGAAGGATTCGATGATCGAGAGCAGCGCGACATTGAGCGTCGAGCCCGGCCGCGCCAGAAGCATCAGCATGACGCCGGAGGCGACGATGGCGCCGCCCTGGAAGCCGCCGCCGGCCGAGAGATGGCCGTTGACGATGACATAGGCGCCGAAGGTGAAGATCAGCGGCAGCAGCACCTCGGTGCCGGTGCGGACGATCTCGCTCGGCTCGCGGCGCGGCGCCTCGTCGTCGTCGCTCGCGCTTTCCACGGACTTGGCGGCCTTGGCGCCGGCGCTCGCGATCCTGGCGCTCTCGACTTTGCTTTCGGCATTGGCCTTCGCCGCCGCGCTCCGCGCCGCCGCGGCCTTGGCCGCCTCGGTCTTGGGCAGCAACGATTTCGCGCTCGACGGCGCCCGCTTGGCGGCGGTCGTCTTCGCGATCGCGGCCCTGGCCGGCGCGTCGTCCTTCTTCAGCAGCAGGCCGATGCTGGCGGCGACCATGAACAGCACGGCGACCTCGCCGAGCGTGTCGAAGCCGCGATAGGTGATCAGGATACCGGTGATGATGTTGGGCGTGCCGAGTTCGACCGGCGCGCGCGTCACATATTGCTCGGCGAGCGGCCGCAGCGCTTCGAGCTCGACATAGACGCCGGTCATGCGGGCGAAGATCAGCCCGAACAGCACGACGATGATGGCGACGAATACATGCCGCATCATGACCGCTTCCTCCGCCCGGCGCCCTTGGCGGCGGGCTTCGCCGCGCCGTCGCCGCCCTCTGCTTCGGCCAGCGCATCGGTGATCGTCGACCCCGCCATCGGGGTGCGGATGCGATAGGCCGCGCGCGACAGCGCATGCGACGAGATCGGGTTGGTCATCAGCACGAAGTAGATCGCGAGGATCAGCTTGAAGGTCCAGCCGGGGTGGTAGAAGGCGAGGCCGGCGAGGACGAGGATGTTGCCGAGCGTCGTCGCCTTGGTGCCGGCCTGGATGCGGGTATAGGCGTCCGGCATGCGCAGGAGGCCGACGCCGGCCGAAAACAGGAAGACGGCTCCGAGCAGGATGAGCAGGCTGCCGATCAGTTCGATCATCGCTCAGCCCTTCCCGTTGCCGGTCTTGCGGATGGCGTAGAGGAAGATGAAGGTGGCGAGGCCGCAGCCGATCGCCGCCTCCGCCATCGCCACGTCGGGCGCGGCGAGCAGCAGGAACGATACGGCGGCGAACAGGCTGGCCAGGCTCGACGCCACCATGGCCGGCAGGACGTCCTTCAGGCAGACGGCGAGCACGCCGCTGACGAGGATGCTGGCGCAGACGAGGAGCAGCAGGAACTCGAGCACGTCAGAGCCCCTTTTCCAGGAAGCGCGCGATCGCCAGCACCGCCAGGAAGCTGAGCAGGCCATAGACCAGCGCGACGTCGATATAGACGAAGCGGCCGGATACATGCGCGTAGAGGGCGATCAGCGAGATCGAGATGACGGTGAGCATGTCGACGGCGACGATGCGGTCGACCAGCGTCCTGCCGAGGACGAGCCGGATCACGCCGCAGAGGATGGCGAGGAAGATCAGGACCGCCGCGATCTGGATGATGATGTCAGCCAAAGACCTTCTCCAGATGCGCCTCGAACGGGCCGGCCAATGCCTCGGTCGCCTTGTCGATGTCGGTGGTCTGGACGTCGAGCCAGTGGATGAACAGCGTGTCGTCCTGGATATCCATCACCAGCGAGCCCGGCGTCAGCGCGATGGTGTTGGCGAGCGCCAGCCGGCCGAGCGGCGATTTCAGCCGGGTGCGGATGCGGACGATGCCGGGCCTGATGTCGATGCGCGGCGAATAGACGATCCGCATCATCGCGATGTTGGCCTTGACCAGCTCGACGAGGAACGTGCCGCTATAGGCGAGGAAATGATAGAAGCCGGTCGGCGTCCAGCGGATCCGGCGCCAGGCGTCGCTCGTCGAGGTAAAGACATAGGCGAGGCCGAAGGTGATGATGGCGCCGAGGATGGCGACCTCGATCGCCAGCGTCGAATTGGCGATCATCCAGACCGCGAACAGCACCAGCCACAGGCTGAGCAGTCCCTGCGGGGCAAAGGATTTCCGGCTATCCTGATCCACGATCTCACCCCCGGGCAACAAGGCCGACTCTAGATTGCGGCAAGGTCCAAATCAATTCGCGCGCCATGCTGGAGACGAGGCGCCATTCATTTTATGCTAAGTGTGACAAATATTTAGGGAGGAGCGGCCATGCAGCGCGTGACGGTGACCATCGACGACGACCTGCTGGAGGAGATCGATGCGCTTTGCGAGCGCAAGGGATACCAGAGCCGGTCCGAGGCGCTGCGCGACATCATCCGTTCGGAGTTCTCGCGCGCCCAGGCCGCCGAGGCCCGTTCGGCAGCCGGCGCGGACGAGATCTGCCATGCGACGCTGACCTATGTCTACAACCACGAGACGCGGGCGCTGGCGAGCCGGCTGACCACCAGCCACCACCACCATTCCGACATGTCGATCTCGACCACCCATGTCCATATCGACCATGACAATTGCCTCGAGGTCTCGATCCTGCGCGGCACGGTCGACAAGCTGCAGGCCTTCGCCGACAGCGTGATCAGCCAGCGCGGCGTCCGCCACGGCGCGCTGCACATCATGCCGGTCGAACATGCCGAGCCGGCCGAGGGCCACACCCACCGCTACCATGACCATGGCGACCAAGATCACGGGCACGGACATGGCCATCATCATCACGATCATGGTCATGGGCACGACCAGGACCCCAACCACGACTAAAGCTTCTCTTCCGGGTGATCGGCCTTGCGCCACTGGATCGCCGTGATCACCGGCGCCAGCACCGAGGCGACGATGCCGGCGGCGAAGCCGTTGTTGTAGAGATTGAGCCCGCCATGCAGCCCGCCGACCGACTGCGCGGCGGAGGAGTGCACGAAGCCGGCGACGATGCCCCAGTGCCAACCGAAGCGGCCGGCGATCGGCGCCAGCGTCGTGCCGAACAGGGCCGCCAGCACGATCGACGGATCGGAGACGCCCCAGGGCTTGGCGAGCGAGCCGATGAAGACGCCGGCCATGATCGGCACCACGTTCTTCGGGTGCTTGCCATAGGCGGCGAAGCCGACGATCGTGAAGATCGCGCCAATGACGGGGCCGTTCAGGTCGCCGCCGATGGCGAGCACATAGACCATGCCGATGGCGCCCGAGATGCCCATGTTGACCAGCGTCGGCGCGATGCCGACCTTCGCCACGAAGTCGCTCGGCGACTGGCCGGTCAGCGCGATGATCTCCTTCATCTTCCAGAGCGCCGCGCGGTCGAGATAGAGCCCGCCAGCGATCAGGCCGAGGAAGAGCACGCTCAGGAACGAACCGAGCAGGAGATTGTTGCCGGTGGTCCAGATGAACACCGGGTCCGGCACGAAGCCGTAGGACTTGTAGATGGCGACGACCAGCGTGCCGACGATGCCGGCCGTGAAGCCCATATTGTAGAGGCTGAAGCCCATATGGGCCTTGAAGAGCTGCGCCGCCGCGGCGGGCAGCACGAAGCCCATCAGCAGCCCGGTGGCGATGCCGAGCGGCAGGCCGACCGTGATCGGAATGGCGGTCGAGAACAGGATCTCGGAGAAAACAGGCGCCAGCGCGCAGCCGAAGAAGGCCGTGTTGATATGGGCGGAGAAGTCTTCCTGCTTGTAGAGCGCGTAGAGATAGACGCCACCGATGATCGGCCAGATGTTGACGAGGTTCTTGCCGAAGAGACCAAAGCCCAGCACGAGCATCAGGCACGCGATCGAGGCGCCGCCGATCTTCGCGCCGACGAGGCGGTAGATGCCGGCCGAAACCAGCGTCAGCAGGCCGGCATTGACGAAGGCGCCGCCCATACCGCCAACGCCGATATAGTCGGTGATGAGCGTGTCGCGGACGAGCAGGATCTTGACGACGCCGGAGACGACCTCGCCCGGCGGCGAGACCAGAAAGCCGAAGATGACAAAGACGGCGGCCACGGCGGCCACGATACCGAGCAGCGCTCCGTCCGACAGCTCCGGCACCGCCCCCTGCGCCGCGACATTCGTCTCACTCATAACCCGTTCCCCGTTGCCGCGCCGGCAAGCGCCCGGCGAGGCGCCCGCCGATAGCATGGCGAACCCGCCGCGAGAATGAAAACCTGCGCGCGGGCGCCGTTTGAGAGACAGGGTGAACAGTCGGGGGACGCGCGGTCAAGCCGCCGCCATCCCGGCAGCGATGCGCAAAGCCTCAGTGCCCGCCGACGCCGACCTCGATCTCGCCGCCGGCGTCATGCTCGAAATGCACATGCGCGTGGCTGTGGCTGTGGGCGTGCTGGTGCACCTGGCCGCGATGGCTGCGGCCGTCCTTGAGCAGCAGGGCGCAGGTGGCGAAGCGGGCCATGAAATGCGCGTCATGCGCGACGATGATCATCGCCTGCGGCAGCGCGTCGAGGATGGCGCTGAGGCGGGCATAGGCGTCCGGATCGAGTCCCACGGTGGGCTCGTCCAGCAGCAGCACTTCCGGCTGCATCGCCAGCACGGCGGCGATCGAGACCAGCCGCTTCTCGCCGCCGGAGAGGCGGTGCGTGATCCGCTCGGCGAGATGGCCGAGTTCGAGCGAGCGCAGGGTCGCCCGCGCCGTCTCGTAGGCCTCCTCGCGCGACTGGCCGAGATTGAGCGGGCCGAAGGCGACGTCCTCGATCACCGTCGGGCAGAAGAGCTGGTCGTCGGCATCCTGGAACACCAGTCCCGCGCGCACCCGCACGGCGCGGAAATCCGCCTCCGTTCGGCACAGCGCGCCAAACGCCTCGACCGTGCCGGATGTCGCCGGAATGAAGCCGGTGATGACATGCAGCAGCGTGCTCTTGCCGGCGCCGTTCGCTCCCAGCAGCACCATGCGCTCGCCCGGGTTCAGCACGAGATCGACGCCGTCGAGCACCGGCTTGGCGGCGGCATAGCCGGCGACGATGCCGGAAAGGCGGAGAAGCGGCGCGGGCGCGGTCATGAGAACTCCAGCCAGGCGAGCGCGATCAGGAGCACCGGCCAGAAGAGGATAAAAAGATGGTCCGCCCGCTCCAGCCGGCGCTGGACGAAGGCCGGAAAGCGGCCGCAAAAGCCACGCGCGCGCATGGCCCAGGCGACCCGCTCCGATCGCTCGGCGCTGCGCAGCACCAGCATGCCGAGCAGATGACCGAGGCTGCGCCAGCTATGGCGATTGCTGCCGGCGCGAAAGCCGCGCGCCCGCATCGCGCGGCGGAGCCGCGCATATTCCTCGTGGAAGACGGCGACGTATCGCACCGTCAATTGGAACAGATGCGCGATGCGCAGCGGGATGCCGATGCCGCTCATGGCGCCGGCAAGCCGCATCGTCCCCATGGTCGAGAGCAGCGCCGCCGCCATCAGCACGCCGGCATTGACCCGGACGATGATGACGATCGCCCGGCGCAGCCCCTCCTCCGACACCGGCAGGCCGAACAGGCTGAACACCGCATGGCCCGGCATGGTCAGCGGCAGGGTCAAAAGCAGGAACAGCAGAAAGCCTTCGACCGCCGTCAGCCTGCGCAGCGTCGGCTTGAGCGGCAGGCGGGCGAAGACGGCGACGGCGAGCGCGGCGAGCACGGCCGCCACCAGCGCCGCGGCCGAATGCAGGAGCGCCAGCAGCGCCAGGAAGGTGATCGCGGCGGCGAGGCGGACGCGCGGATCGATCGAGGCGAGCGGACCAACATCGCGGTTTTCCGCGAAGATGGCGGCGGCGCTCGCCTTGCCGCTCATGACCGGCGATCCTTGGCGGGGCGGCGCGATTTCAGGAACGCGACCAGACCGAAGATGCCGACGATGTAGCCGATGCCGCCGACGATGTCCTGGATCCGCAGGGCGGACTGCAGCGCATCGATCTGGGCGGCGAGCGGCGCGACCTTGCGGGCGACAGCGATTTCGAGATCGGCCATCGGCACGCTCGGCGCGACGGCGGCGACGACCGGGGCGGAACTGTCCGAAGCGGGCAT
>JAFKJZ010000695.1 GCA_017305815.1 Hyphomicrobiales bacterium | reverse complement strand
GGCGCCTCGTCGATGGCGCTCTCCCCTTCGATGATGCGGCCGTCGGCGGCGATGCGGTCACCGGGACGGATCTGGATGATCGACCCGAGCTTCAGCTCGGCCGCCGGTATTTCGGTTGTTCCGCCAATACCTTCGACACGGGCCGTCTCGGGCAGCAGGGTAGCCAGTCCGCGAATGCTGGAGCGCGCCCGGCGGGCCGCGACGCCCTCCAGCAATTCGCCGATCAGGAACAGGAAGACGACCATCGCCGCCTCCTCGCCCGCGCCGATGATCACGGCGCCAACGGCGGCGATCGTCATCAGCGTCTCGATCGAGAATGGCGTGCCGTAGCGCGCCGCCATCAGGGCGCGGCGGGCAATCGGCACCAGGCCGACCAGCATCGCGACCGCGAAGGCGATCGGCTTCGTATCCGGAAAAAGATGCGAGACAACGAAGGCGACGACAATCGCAGCGCCGGCCGCCAGCGTCAGCCGAGCCTTCTTCGATTGCCACCAAGCGCCGTCATCCTCGCCAACGTCGTGGCCATGCAGGTCAAGCGGCGGAGTGGCCTTCGTCGCGGCCGGCGCGGGGCCGTGATCGTGATCGTGATGATCGGCGCTATGGCTATGGCTATGGTCGTGGTCGTGGTCGTCGCAGGTGGCGCCGTGGTCATGGCCGTGATCGTCATGTGCCGCCGCAGCCTGGGCCGAACGGGCCGCAAGCGGGGCGATGCCGTAGCCGAGTTTGGTGACGATCGCCCGGATCGGATCGGCCGGATCCGCCTGCTCGCCGCGTTCGACCGTCATCGTGCCGGCGGACACGGACACCGAGACGTCCTCGACGCCTTCGATGCGGCGGACGGCGGTGTCGATCTTCTGCGCGCAGGAGGCGCAGTCCATGCCGGTGATGCGGTAGCGGTCCTGAATTCCCATGATCTCTCTCGAATTCAGCCTGGTGGTGCGAGGCTCTTGCGTGTTTCGACAGGAACCCTACATGCTCTAGCGACTAGAGGATCAAGAGGTTAATTCGATGAGCCGGACTATTCCGATCGGCACGGTTTCTCGCGAAACCGGCATCAAGGTGCCGACCATCCGCTATTACGAGGAGGTGGGGCTGCTGCCCTCGCCGGCCCGCACCGATAGCAACCGGCGCAGCTATGACGCAGCGGCAGTGCAACGGCTCCGCTTCATCCGCCACGCCCGCGAACTCGGCTTCGAGGTGGAGGCGATCCGCCAGCTGCTGACGCTTTCCGACCAGCCGGAGCGCTCCTGCGCCGACGTCGACATCATCGCGCGCAGCCATCTGGCCGAGATCGACGAGAAGATCGCCAAGCTGACGGCGCTGCGATCGGAAGTTCAGCGCATGGTCGACGAGGGTGAGCACGGCCGCGTCGCAGAGTGCCGGGTGATCCCCCTCACCCGCCGGCCTTTGGCCGTCGACCTCTCCCCATGGGAGAGGTGAAGGCTAAAGCGAATAGTCCGGCTGCGTTCGAAGCGTCGTCAGGATGCGCAGCAGCACGACATCTGTCTGGCGCATCACTTCGTCATTCCAGAAGCGCAGGACAAAATAACCCGCTGTTTCCAATATGGCGGTGCGCTCGGCGTCGACCAGCTCGTTGTGTTGGCCGCCATCGACTTCGACAATCACCCTTCGCCCGACGCAGAGAAAATCGACGACGAAACGATCGATCGGTTGCTGCCTGCGAAATTTGAAACCTTCGAGCCGACGGTCGCGCAGGTGATACCAGAGCCGGCGCTCGGCCTCGGTCATGCCAGCACGCAGCTGTCGAATGAAGCGGGTCTTGTCCATCATCACCCCACAACTGAGGCAAAGCGGCAGCTGATCACCTCTCCCACAGGGAGAGGTCGG
>JAFKJZ010000466.1 GCA_017305815.1 Hyphomicrobiales bacterium | reverse complement strand
GCTATACGCGCGTCGGCATGCAGTCGAACCGGATCATCCGCATGATCCAGCAGACGGCGACGATGGAATTCGTCACGACGCGCACCGAGACCGAAGCGCTGCTGCTGGAAGCGAACCTGATCAAGCGCCTCCGGCCGCGCTACAACGTGCTGCTGCGCGACGACAAGTCGTTTCCCTACATCCTGATCACCAACCACGAGGCGCCGCAGCTGGTGAAGCATCGCGGCGCCCGCAGCCGCGGCGGCGAATATTACGGCCCCTTCGCCTCGGCCGGCGCCGTCGGCAGCACCATGAACGCCATGCAGCGCGCCTTCCTGATCCGCACCTGCACGGATTCGGTCTATGAGAGCCGGACGCGGCCCTGCCTGCTGTTCCAGATCAAGCGCTGCTCCGCCCCCTGCACAGGCGAGATCTCGCTCGGCGACTATGCTGAGCTCGTGCGCGAGGCCAAGGGCTTTCTCACCGGCAAGTCGTCGGCCATCAAGACGGACCTCGCCCGGGCCATGGAGGCGGCCAGCGCCGATCTCGATTTCGAACGCGCCGCCATCTATCGCGACCGCATCGCCGCGCTGTCGCATGTGCAGTCGCACCAGGGCATCAACCCGCAATCCGTCGACGAGGCGGACGTGCTGGCGGTGCATCAGGAAGGCGGCCAGAACTGCGTGCAGGTGTTCTTCTTCCGCACCGGCCAGAACTGGGGCAACCACGCCTTCTATCCGCGCGCCGACAAGAGCCTCGACGCGGCCGAGATCCTCGGCGCCTTCCTGGCGCAGTTCTACGAGGACAAGCCCGTGCCGGCACTCATCCTGCTCAGCCACGAAGTGGAGGAGATGGACCTGATCGCCGCGGCGCTCTCCGAGCATGCCGGGCACAAGGTCGAGATCGCGGTGCCGAAGCGCGGCGAGAAGAAGGACCTGGTCGACCACGCGCTGCTCAACGCGCGCGAGGCGCTCGGTCGCAACCTCGCGGAAACCTCCAGCCAGGCCCGCCTGCTCGAAGGCGTCGCCGAGGCGTTCGGGCTGGAGGCGCCGCCGCGCCGCATCGAGGTCTACGACAACAGCCACATCATGGGCACAAACGCCGTCGGCGGCATGATCGTCGCCGGGCCGACCGGCTTCGTGAAGAACCAGTACCGCAAGTTCAACATCCGCTCGGAAGAGATCACGCCGGGCGACGATTTCGGCATGATGCGCGAGGTGCTGACGCGGCGCTTCTCGCGGCTGGTCAAGGAAGTCGGCTCGCGCGAGACCGCGCCGCGCGACGAGGACGGTTTCGGTCCCTGGCCCGATCTCGTCTTCATCGATGGCGGTCAGGGCCAACTCTCCGCCGCGCAGACCATCATCGACGAGTTGGGCCTGACCGACCAGGTGCCGCTGATCGGCATTGCCAAGGGCCCCGACCGCGATGCCGGCCGCGAGAAATTCTTCGTGCCGGGCCGCGAGGCCTTCATGCTGCAGCCGCGCGATCCCGTGCTCTATTTCGTCCAGCGACTGCGCGACGAAGCGCACCGCTTCGCCATCGGCACGCACCGCGCCAAGCGCAAGGCGGCGCTGACCAAGAGCCCGCTCGACGAGATCGACGGCATCGGCCCGACGCGCAAGCGCGCCCTGCTCGCCCATTTCGGCACCGCCAAGGCAGTCGGCAGGGCCAGCGTGCCGGACCTGCTCGGCGTTCCCGGCATCTCCGAGCAGATGGCCCGCAACATCTACGATTTCTTCCACGACAAGGGCGACTGAGGCGTTCGGGCGGCCTACTGGACCGCCCGGCGCCAATAGGCGATCGCCACCGGCCCCAGCTGGTCGGCCGCTTCGGCATGCAGCGCTTCGAGCGCGGCCAGAAAGCTGCGCGCCTCGCGCTCGAGCCCGAGCAGCGTCAGGGCGCGCAGGATGCGGCTGATGCGCAGAAGGTTGTGATTGCCGGGCCGCAGCCAGTTCCGCGCCTTTTGCGGGAACTCGGCCGTCCGGCTGATTTCAAGCCCGTCCTCCGTCTTCACCTCGGCGAAGCCATAGAAGGCCAGCAGCCGCTGGAGGGCCCTGTGCAGCGAGGTGCGCAGATCGGCGCGCTCCCGGAACGCCGCGATGTCGGACGGGGTCAGGATCGGCGCATACGGATTGAAGCCGCTCCGCTCCGGGAGAGGAAACAGCCACTGGATGTAGTCGTGGACCCGTTCGAGATCGTCGTCACCCCAGGCAAGTATCTCGGCGATCCGGCGTCCCTCGCTGTCGGTGGCGACGCCGGCGTGGAAGCGGACCAGCGCGGATTCGGCCGTCGTCATCCTGCCGCTCCCATGCCGATCGAAGGGCCTGACGGTTTCGGGCACATTCAGTTGCCCTTCCCCGCGCCCCGCGCGGTCTTCTCGCCATATTTCATGCCTTCGAGCTTCAACCCGTCCGGATCCAGGAAAAACACGGCGTAGTAGTCGTCGTAGTACTCGCCCGCGGGATCGACGATCTCCACCTTTTCCCGTTTCAGGAAGGCCTCGAGATCATCTACGTCCTGCCGGCTCCGGAGTTCGAAGGCGTAGTGGTGGAAGCCGATGTCGCCGATGCGGTATTTGTGCTTCTTCCCCTCGGCATCGGCCTCGCCGATCCAGAAGCGCGTCTTGCCGTTGGTCCAGCCGATCGTGTCGCCATAGTCGCCCAGCACCTCGAAACCGAGAAACGCGAAGAGGCGGCCATAGAAGGCCTTCGATATCCCGAAGTCGCTGACGCGGATGACGAGATGGTCAATCCCGACGACGCGGACCATGGCGTGTTCCTCCTCCCGGCCCTCTCGAGGGGCATTGGAAACAATTCGCCGGCCGAAAGCCCGTTCCATCCTTCTTCTCAAAACCACGCGAGCCAGAATCCCCGCCGGATTCTGCGTTCATGAAGTTGATACTGGAAGCATAACATCGTGCACCCGTATCAGATCTATCCGGATCGCGAATTCTGGAAAGTAAAAATCGCGCTTAAACCGAATTTACTCGACGGAACATCGGCAATCGCCATAGTTGCAACCTGCGGAACATCTCACCCAGACCGCCTCGGGCGGAGAAAGCAGGCCAGGCTGATGCGTACTCGATGGATCGCCGCGACGCTGGGGGCTGCGCTGGCAGTCGCGGCCTCGCTGCCGGCTCAAGCGGAGCCGGCCCTGACAAAGGAGCAGGCGCGCGCCATCGGCGCCGACGCCTATCTCTACTTCTACCCCATGCTGACCATGGACCTGACCCGGCAGCAGAGCACCAACATCGAGCCCGGCAAGGAATTCGGCCGCGGGCCGATGAACATGTTCGTCAACGTCCCGGAATTCCCGCCGGCCGATTACAAGGTCGTCGTCCGGCCCAACTTCGACACGCTCTATTCGGTGGCCTGGCTCGACATGACGAAGGAACCGGTCGTCGTATCCAATGCCGACACGGACGGGCGCTACTTCCTGCTGCCGATGCTGGACATGTGGTCGGACGTGTTCGCCTCGCCCGGCTGGCGCACGACGGGCACCGGCGCCGCCAACTATCTGGTGACGCCGCCCGGCTGGCGGCCCGACTTGAAGGATTCGTGGCGCACGGAACTGAAGCTGCCGGAAGGCACGAGCCGCATCGAGGCGCCGACACCCTATGTCTGGGTCGTCGGCCGCACCAAGACCGACGGGCCGCCGGATTATGACGCGGTCCACAAGGTCCAGGCCGGTTACAAGGTCACGCCCCTGTCGGAATGGGGCAAGGACGCCAAGCCGCCGACCGTGACGGTCGATCCCAAGATCGACATGAAGACGCCGCCCAAGATCACCCTCGACACCATGCCGGCCGACCAGTACTTCGCCTATGCGGCCGAGTTGCTGAAGCTGCATCCGCCGCACATCACAGACCAGCCCATGGTGGCTAACCTGGCCAAGATCGGCATCGTGCCCGGCCAGTCCTTCGATGCCGGCAAGCTGTCGCCCGAGGTCCAGGAGGGCCTGAACCTGGCGCCGAAAGCGGCTCAGGACCTGATGGCCTGGAAGGTGAAGTCGCTGGCGCGCAACGTCAACAACTGGTCGATGAACACCGACACGATGGGTGTCTATGGCAACTACTACCTGAAGCGCGCCATCGTCGCGCAGCTGGGCCTCGGCGCCAACCTGCCGGAAGACGCGATCTACCCGCTCAACCTCGGCGACGCCTCCGACAAGCCGCTGGACGGCAACAACGACTACGTGCTGCATTTCGAAGCCGGCAAGACGCCGCCCGTCGATGCCTTCTGGTCCGTCACGCTCTATGATCCCGACGGCTTCCAGGTCGCCAATCCGCTGAACCGCTTCGCGGTGTCGAGCTGGATGCCCTTCGTCAAGAACGCCGACGGCTCGCTGGACCTCTATTTCCAGAACGCCAGCCCCGGCAAGGACAAGGAAGCCAACTGGCTTCCGGCCCCCAAGGGGCCGTTCAACCTCACGATGCGTCTCTACGCGCCGCAGAGCAGCGCGCTGACGGGCCGCTGGAACCCGCCGCCGGTCGAAAAGGCCGAGGCAGCGCAGATGCTGGCGCAGTAGGTCCTGTCGCTCCGGCAAAAATGCAGAAGGGCGAGGCGCAAGGCCTCGCCCTTTTTTGCGTGAGACAGCGAAGGACTGTGTCAGTCGAGCTTGGCAAGCAAAGCCAGCAACTCGCCAAGATGCGGCACCTCACGGAAGCGCGGCGCGCCGACCGGCGCCTCGACATGCTCGAATGACCACGTCAGGTCGTGCGGAACATAGACGCCCCAGCTTCCCGCCTCGATCGCCGGCACGATGTCGGACTTCAGCGAATTGCCGACCATCATGCTGTGCGCGGGGCCATCGGCATGGCGGGTGAAGATGCGCTGATAGGTCGAGGTGTTCTTGTCGCTGACGATCTCGACGGCATCGAACAGGTCGCCAAGGCCGGAAGCGGCCAGCTTGCGCTCCTGGTCGAACAGGTCGCCCTTGGTGATCAGGATCAGCCGATAGGCGCCGGCAAGCTGCTCCAGCGTCTCGCGCACATGCGGCAGCGTCTCGACCGGATGCACCAGCATGTCACGACCTGCGGCCAGGATCTCGCTGATCGCCGCCGACGGGATGCGGCCGCCGGTCAGCTCGATCGCGGTCTCGACCATGGAAAGCGTGAAGCCCTTGATGCCGAAACCGTAAAGCTTGAGGTTGCGCCGCTCCGCTTCGTTCAGCCGCCGCGAAATCTCCTCCCGGTCGCCATGCTCCGCCAGCAGGTCGATGAAGCGCTGTTCGGTCAGCCGATAGAACTGCTCGTTCTGCCAAAGCGTGTCGTCGGCGTCGAAGCCGATGGCGGTGAGGGAGGATCGCGGAGAGGGCATTCGAATTCTCGTATAGGGCGCCAGACAAAAATGGCGGGACCGGATTCTAGCCGGACCCGCCAGGAATTGTCACGGGCGCGCTTGCCGCGCGCTCGTCATTCGGTCCGGAGGCTCAGGCCTCCTGGATCGCCGAGAGCTTCCATTCGCCGCCGGCCTGACGGGTGAATGTCCAGATCTCGGTCGTCTCCGTCGGCGCATCGGCATCGCCCGAGAGGATCGCGCCGGTCGTCCGGTCGCGCATCACGTCGCGGCTCTCGTAGCGCATCGCGACGGTGGCGTAGTCGGTGTCGCCCTCGCTCCAGGCCTCGGCGAGATCGCCCTGCAGCAACGTGACGTCGGTGACGTCGTTGCGCTGGCCGCTGGTGGCGTTCTGGCTCAGTTCCTCCGAGAGATAGGACATGATCTCCGGCGTCGTGTGCTGGCGCAACGTCGCGTAGTCCTCGCGGCCGAAGGCGCCCTGGACTTCGCCCAGCAGCTTCTGGAACGCGTCGAGATCGCCGCCGGTGATGCCGACCTCGTCATTGGCGTTCATGGCGTTGGCCGGCCGCGCCGGCTTGGCGCCCGAACCGAAGCCGCCGAGGCCGCCGAAACCGCCAAAACCCGAGCCGAGGCCGTTGCGGGCAGCCGCCTGCGGCGCATCCGCCGCCGGGGCATCCGGGGTCATGCCGCGAGCCATGCCAGCCGGCGCCGCGCCGGCCATGCCGGCGGAGGCGGCCGCCGTGCGATTGCGGCTACCGAGGAAGCGGAACAGAAACATCGCGGCAATCGCGAGCAGCGCGATCTGCAGGATGAAGCCGAAGGCGCCCGCCATGCCCCCGAGGCCGTTGCCCAGCAGCATGCCGATCAGGCCGCCCATCATCAGGCCGCCCAGCATCGAGCCGCCAAGACCGCCCAGGAAACCGGGGCGTGACGCCTGCTGGGCCGCCGGACGAGCCGCATTGGTCGCCTGCCCGGCCGACGACTGCGTCATGGAACGCTGCACGGGCTGCGCCGCGCTGGGCGCGGTCGGCGTGGTGGCCGGAGCCTGGAAGGTGCGCGCGCCGCGGCTGCCGAAGCTCCCACCCCGCCGGGCGTCCGCGTCGTCCACAACAGCGAAGCTCATCGCCGTGGCGATGCCGACCATCGCCAGAAATCCCGGTGTGCGCTTGCCGAAAAACATGTCTCGTCCCTTGTTTGAAAGAGTGGGCCCTTTCAGGCCCTCGGACGCCATGTAGGAACGATGCAAGCCCTTGGTTAGGGGCAGCCCGCGTCATTCTTGCGATTTCTTCAATCGCGACATCGTGTTATTGGCTCGCGCCATGACATACAAGGTTGCCGCTCTCTATCAGTTCGCGTCGCTTGCCGATTTCGAGGACCTGCGCGCGCCGTTGCTGGAACTGTGCGAAACGCACGGGATTCGCGGCACGCTGCTGCTGTCACCGGAGGGGATCAACGGCACGATCGCCGGCCCTGACGCGGGCATCGACGCGGTCGTGACGGAGCTCGAGACCGGTGACCTTTTCGGCGGCCGGCTCAACCACATGGAGCTGAAATTCTCGACTGCCGCCGCCATGCCGTTCAAGCGGCTCAAGGTCCGGCTGAAGAAGGAGATCGTCACGCTGGCGCAGCCGCATGTCGACCCGACGAAGCAGGTCGGCACCTATGTGGCGGCCGAGGACTGGAATGCGCTGATCTCCGATCCCGACGTCGTTGTAATCGACACGCGCAACCGCTTCGAAGTGAAGATGGGAACCTTCCAGCGGGCGCTCGACCCGGAGACGCGCAAGTTCTCGCAGTTCCCCGACTTCGTCAGCCGCACGCTCGATCCGGCCAGGAACCAGAAGGTCGCCATGTTCTGCACCGGCGGCATTCGCTGCGAGAAGGCGAGTTCCTACCTGCTGTCGCAGGGCTTCGCCGAGGTGTTCCACTTGAAGGGCGGCATCCTGAAATATCTGGAAACCATCCCGCCGGAAGAGAGCCTATGGCAGGGCGAGTGCTTCGTGTTCGACGAGCGCGTTGCGCTCGGCCATGGCCTGGTCGAGCGCGTGGCCGCGGAGGAAGAGAGCGAAGGCGAAGCGCCCTAGATCAGGATGACGCATCGTCCCTCACCTCTCCCTGAAGGAGATGTCGACGCACGAAGTGCGGCGGGTGAGGGTATACGGCCTCACCCGATAGTTCCCTAAACCCTCACCCGGAGCTTCGCCCCGACCTCTCCCTCAGGGAGAGGTGAAGGATCGGGTCGCCTTAGCCGGCGTCTTCGGCGTCGTTGCGCAGATAGGCCTCGACGACGCCCTTGAGCTTGATCGTCAGCGGATTGCCGAAACGGTCGCGCGCCTTGCCGGCGGCGACGCGGATCCAGCCTTCGCTGATGCAGTATTCCTCGACATTGGTCTTCTCGGCGCCGTTGAAGCGGATGCCGATGCCACGCTCCAGCAGGGCCTCGTCATGGAAGGGGCTCTTCGGATCGTTCGAAAGACGGTCGGGCAGCGTGTCGGTCATGATGAAGCCTTCAAATCGATGAGCATTGGCCGGGAGACATAGCGGGACGGCACCGTCCTGCCAACCCGCCTGACACGGCGGTTCACCGGCCTATCGCGGCCGCGACCGTCAGCAGCAGCACATAGATCCCCGTGCCGATCAGCATGAACATCACGGCAGCCGAGCCGAGGTCCTTGGCGCGGCGCGCGAATTCGGAATGCTCCGGCGAAACGCGGTCGACGATCTCCTCGATGGCCGTATTCAGAGCCTCGACCGCGAGCGAGGCGAAGGCGAGCATCAGGTAGACGCCGATCTCCGCCAGCGAGCGGCCAATGACGACGATCCAGACGAGGCCGACGACGCCGGCCGCCAGTTCCATGCGCGCCGCCATCTCGCCCCGGAACAGATCGGCCGCCCCGGCGCTCGACCAACGCAGCGCCGAGAAGAAGTGGTCGATCCAGGCCCGCATGCTTGTTCCCCCATCCATGCGCGCCAGAACCGGCAGCCAGGATCCCTTGAATTGTTCCATGGTCGCGCAATTTTTGCGCGACGCGCTTATCATGTACGCGATTCCCCGCGATTGCCTCCCCCCGCATCGCATCCCCGCCATTCTTGCCTGCATAACCTTGGCAGGGCGCGGTCCGGATGCAATATGAGGGGAAGGGTTCAGGACAGACATGAGCGAACTTCGCACCTTCGACGTCAGACGGCCGCAGCGGGCACTCCTGCTCTCGCTTCCGAACATTCTGACCTATGGCCGCATCCTGGCCGTCCCGCTCGTCGTCTTCTGCGTCGTCGGCGGCAAGGACACCTGGCGCTGGACGGCGCTGGCGCTGTTCATCATCGCCAGCATCACCGACTATCTCGACGGCTATCTGGCGCGGATCTGGAAGCAGCAGTCATCGCTCGGCCGCATGCTCGATCCCATCGCCGACAAGCTGCTGGTCTCGGCCTGCCTGCTCGCCCTCGTCTTCGAGCGCACCATCGACGGCCTGTCGCTCTGGGCGGCGCTCATCATCCTCTCCCGCGAGATCCTGGTTTCGGGCCTGCGCGAATACCTGGCGGAGTTGCGCGTCAGCGTGCCCGTCTCGCGCCTCGCCAAGTGGAAGACGGCGCTCCAGATGGTGGCGATCAGCTTCCTGCTCGCCGGTCCGGCCGGCGACGCCTATTTCGCCTATACGACACTGATCGGCCTCGTCCTGCTCTGGGCCTCGGCCATCGTGACGCTCTACACCGGCTATGACTATTTCCGCGCCGGCCTCGGACACATCCTGGAGGAAGAGCCGTGAAACTC
>JAFKJZ010000465.1 GCA_017305815.1 Hyphomicrobiales bacterium | reverse complement strand
CGACCCTCGTCCTCGCCGGCGCGTCCTATCACACGATCGAGATGCCGTTCCGCCAGCCGCCCGCGGCGACGGCGCGCGCATGGCGGCCGAGGCGGCTGGTGCTGGCGGGCCTCGTCGTCGTCGCCGGCACCACGACGGCTTCGCTAGTCGCCGCCAGCGGCTATGGCGTGGCGGACGACCCCGTGGCGACACGGGCAAGGCTGGCCGAGATCGCGATCGAGGACGGCGGCTATCCGGCCGAATGCGGCGGCTTCAGCCTGACGCGGGGGCTGAGGCCCTGCGTCATCGGCGCGCCGGCCCGGAGAAACGTGCTGTTCCTCGGCGATTCCCACGCCGAGCCGTTCTACACGCATTTCGAGGCCGGACGGCCGGACCACGCCTTCACCTTCCTGACCTATGGCGGCTGTCCGCCGCTGCCCGATACCGACAAGGCGCTGCCCGGCTCGCAATGCCGCGATTTCCTCGATGCGGCCTGGGCGCGGGCGGAAAGCGGCGACTACCAGCAGGTGGTGCTGTCAGCGTTCTGGCCGGTCTATGTCGAACCGTACCAGCGCGGCGGTGACAACAACCACCTGCTCTGCTTCGAAGATGATGGCGATTGCCGGATCGAGCGCGACCCGGCGCAATACCGGCACCACCTCGCGGCGGCGTTCGATCGGCTGGCGGCGCGGAACCGCGCGCTGCGCGCCCGCGGCATCGATGTCACGCTGCTCTCGCCGGTGCCCTTCACCGATATCGACATCCCGCGCGAATCGGTGCGGCGGGCCTTTCTCGGGATCCAGCCGGACGCGCTGCAGCCGATCGCCGTCGAGGCGATCCGCGCGGCCTCGGCCGAAGCGCGGCCCTATCTGGAGCGGCTTGCCGCCGCGAGCGGCGCCGAGTTGATCGATCCGCTCGCCTCCATGTGCGACGGCGCCGGTTGCCGGGTCTCCGACGACGGCATGCTGCCGCTCTATCGCGACAGCAACCACCTGACCGGCAGCGCCATACGAAACGGCCGCCTCGATTTCATCGACGCGGCAGTCCTGAAACGCTGAAGCAGACGATCTCGCGTCAGGCCGCCTCGGCGGCCTCGAGCGACACGGCGACCGACTGGATGATGGCGGCGAAGCGGACGGAAGCCTGGATGACCTCGGCCGAGACATTCGCCTTGCGCAGCACCGCCTCGTGGCTGTCCATGCACATGCCGCAGCCGTTGATGGCCGAGACGGCGAGCGACCAGAGCTCGAAATCGACCTTGTCGACGCCGGGATTGCCGATCACGTTCATGCGCAGCTTCGCCGGCATGGTGCGGTATTCGGCGTTCGAGACGAGATGGCTGAAGCGGTAGTAGACGTTGTTCATCGCCATGATCGACGCCGCCGACTTCGCCGCCGCCAGCACGGCCGGGGAAAGATGCGGCGCGGCCTCGGCTTCCAGCGCGGCCTTCACCTCCGGATTGCGGGTGGCGATGCCGCAGGCGACGATCAGGCCGTACTTCTGCTGCGGCGTCAGCGTCTCGTCGGAAGCGAGCGTCGACAGATTGAGGCGGACATCCTTGGCGAAATCCGGGATCCGGGACTTCAGCGAATCGATCGACATGTCAGACTTTCAAGGCAAGGCGCCTCGAAGACCCTGGGCCCGTGCGAAGCGCGGTAGAAGACGGGAAACGGAAGCGGACGGGCGTCCGGAAGCATAAGGGGCGTTCCGGGCCGGCGCTTCTGCGCGCCCCGGAACGCCCGTAGTGCCTTAGGCGGCCAGCGTGGCGCCGCCGACTTCACGGTTGCACGGGCACAGTTCGTCGGTCTGCAGCGCGTCGAGGACGCGCAGCGTGTCCTTCGGGTTGCGGCCGACGTTCAGGTTGGTCGCGTAGCTGTGCTGGATCGTGCCTTCCGGGTCGACGATGTAGGTGACGCGGTAGGCGACGCCATCCGGCGAACGGACGCCGAGGCCGTCGACCAGCGAACCATTGGTGTCGGCGAAGTTCCAGATCGGCAGCTTGTCGAGATCCTTGTGATCGCGGCGCCAGGCCAGCTTCACGAACTCGTTGTCGGTCGAACCGCCGAGCACGACGGCATCGCGATCCTCGAAGTCACCGGCCAGGCGAGCAAACTCGGCGATCTCGGTCGGGCAGACGAAGGTAAAATCCTTCGGGTAGAAGAAGATCACCTTCCACTTGCCCGGGAAGCTTTTCTCGGTCAGCGTCTCGAAAGCGCTCTCGCCGTTCTCTTCGTGGCTGTTGAAGCCGGGCTTCACGCCGGTCACGGAAAATTCGGGCAGCTTGTCGCCAATGCCGAGCATCTTACTCTCCTGTCACGATGGGGATCGTGTTGTGATATTTTGCAGTGCAGCCAGACCAACGGAATCGCCGCTGCATGTGCGAATGAATCCCACGCAGGCGTCGTTCGGTCAAATCGTAATAACCGAAGATTGGCATCGGAAATCCCGATTGCCACCCCTGCAACCTGCGGCTATAGCAAGCCACATGCTGCTGCCCACGCTCCGCCAGATGCAATATTTCGTCGCACTCGCCGAAACCGGATCGTTCAGCCGGGCGGCTCAGGCGTGCCACGTCACCCAGTCGACGCTCTCCGACGCCATCCGGCAGCTGGAAGAGACCATCGGCGTCTCGCTGATCGACCGCTCCAACCGGACGGTGGTGCTGACGGCGGCCGGCGAGGACACGGTGCGGCGGATGAAGGCGCTCCTGGTCGACGCGCGCGAGATGGTCGATGCCGCGCGCTCGACCGAGGCGCCGCTCTCCGGCCGCATCCGGCTCGGCGTCATCCCGTCGATCGCGCCCTATTTCCTGCCGCGCACGCTGCCGGAACTGCGCCGCGCCTATCCGCAATTGCGGCTGCATCTGCGCGAAGACCTGACGCGCACCCTGCTCGAGGACCTGCGCGCCGGCCGGCTCGACATCTGCCTGATCGCCTTCCCCGTCCAGACGGAGGGGCTCGAAACGGAGATCATCGCCGAGGACAGCCTGTTGCTCGCCGTCGATGCCGGTCACGCGCTGGCCGGCCGTGAGACGGTGCGGCGCGAGGAGCTCGCCGACGAGACGCTGCTGCTGCTGGAGGATGGCCATTGCCTGCGCGACCATATCCGCGCCGTGGCGCCAGGTCTCGCCGACAAGCAGAACGAGGACATCCGCGCCTCGAGCCTGACCACGCTGGTTCACATGGTCGATAACCAGCTCGGCATCACCTTCCTGCCGCGCATCGCCGTCGAGGCCGGCATCCTGTCTGGAACCGACATCCGCCTCTCCGAGCTCGACGGCCAGCCGGCGCGTCGCTCGCTCGGCCTGGTGTGGCGCAAGGGATCGAGCCGGGAGCGCGATTTCCACCTGCTCGCCGGCTTCCTGCGCCAGTTCGCCATCGAGCCTGTCCGCGACCGAGCTGCATTGGATCCCGCATGACCCTAAGAGTGCCGGCCGCCCTCTCCCGACCGTTCGAAGGCCGCAAGGGCCTGATCGCAGGTATCGCCAAAGTGTTCGCCATCATCGTCGCCCTGCCGCTCATCCTGACGCCGATCTACGCATTCGTGCCGCCGGTCTCGACGCTGATGCTGTGGTCGGGCATCACCGGACAGGGCATGAAGCGCGACTGGGTGCCGTTCGACGAGATCTCGCCGAACCTGGTCAACTCGGTGATCATGTCGGAGGATGGCCAGTTCTGCTCGCATTGGGGCGTCGACTGGAACGCGCTCAACGCGGTGCTCGACCGCGCCGGCGGCCCGTCGCGCGGCGCCAGCACCATCGCCATGCAGACGGTGAAGAACCTGTTCCTGTGGTCGTCGCGGTCCTACATACGCAAGGGGCTGGAGATTCCCCTCGCCTATTACGCCGATTTCATCCTGTCGAAGCGGCGGGTGCTGGAGATCTATCTGAACATCGCCGAGTGGGGCCCGGGCCTGTTCGGCGCCGAGGCGGCCTCGCAGTATTATTTCAACAAGCCGGCCGCCAAGCTGACGCCGCGCCAGGCCGCCCTGCTGACGGCGGCGCTGCCGAACCCGATCACCCGCAATCCGGCCAAGCCGACGCGCTATCTGAACAACCGCGCCCGCAACATCGAGGCGCGCGCCCGCGCCGCGCGCGACTATGTCGGCTGCCTGTAGTCGTCCCTAGCCGAGGTCCGGGTCGGCGATCACGCTGACATGGGCGGCCACAACTCGCCATCCGGCCGGGGTGCGGATCCAGGTCTGCATCTGGCGGCCGATCTTGCCCGGCGCCGTCTCGCGCCGGAACAGCGTCGAGGCGGTGCCGAAGTCGCGGCCATAGGTCGTCACCACCGTGCGCTCGATCACGCGGGCGAGCCCGGCCGACGACCGCCCGGCCCGGAACGCCGCGATCTCCGCATAGCCATAGAGGTTCTCGCCGCCGCCATAGCGAATCGTCGTCGGCGCGGCATGGAACAGTTCGTCCAGCGCTTCGACGTCGTTGGTGACCAGCGCCGTCTCGTAGCGCGCGAAGGCGGCCTCGAGTTCGGCCTTGACCTCCGGTATGTCAATTTCCATGGCATGCATTCCCTTCAAGCCGTCCGGCCGGGAAAATTGCACGGAAACGCGCCGCATGCATGCGCAAATCCGTGGCCGCTTCTGCTCGAAAACAGACCAGACATATGGCCTATCCGCGAACGCAGGGTATAACGGTGGCCCGCTCTTTCATTCCTCAAGATCGGCTTCATCGCTGAACGTCCTGGAGATCGCCTATGCCGCTCGATACTGCTGCCCCCTTCGCGCTGCCCGAGGATGCGGAGGCCGCCACGCTGGTCGGCCGCGTCTTCCGCCCCGATGTCGACGGCCCATCGGTCGTCGCTCTGCGCGACGGCCAGCTGATCGACATCACCGCGTCGGTCGTCACCATGCGCGACCTCTGCGAACACCAGGATCCGGCCCGCGTCGCCGCCACCGCGGACGGCGAATTCATCGGCAGCTTCGAGGAAATCCTCGCCAACACGCCGCTCGCCAGCCGCGACCCGTCCAAGCCCTACCTGATCGCCCCGATCGACCTGCAGGCGGTCAAGGCCGCCGGCGTCACCTTCGTCGTGTCGATGCTGGAGCGCGTCATCGAGGAGCAGGCCCGCGGCCTGCCCGAGCGCGCCAACGCCATCCGCGCCGAGATCAACGCCACCATCGGCGACGATCTGGCGGCGCTGCGTCCCGGCTCCGAGCAGGCGGCGGCGCTCAAGAAGCTGCTGATCGAGAAGGGCATGTGGTCCCAGTATCTCGAGGTCGGCATCGGCCCCGACGCCGAGATCTTCTCGAAGGCGCAGCCGATGTCGGCCGTCGGCCACCTGGCCGAGATCGGCATCCATCCGATCTCGACCTGGAACAATCCCGAGCCGGAAGTCGTGCTGGTCGTCTCGTCGACCGGCAAGATCGTCGGCGCGACGCTTGGCAACGACGTCAACCTGCGCGACGTCGAGGGCCGCTCGGCCCTGCTGCTGTCGAAGGCCAAGGACAATAATGCCAGCGCCTCGATCGGCCCGATGATCCGCCTGTTCGACGGCGGCTTCTCGCTCGACGACGTGCGCGCCACCGAAGTCCGCCTGACGGTGGACGGCGAGACCGACGGCTTCCGCCTCGACGGCTCGGGCGCGATGTCGAAGATCAGCCGCGACCCGGAAGACCTGGTCAAGCAGACGGTCGGCAAGAACCACCAGTATCCGGACGGCTTCGTGCTCTATCTCGGCACGATGTTCGCGCCGGTGCAGGACCGCGACGGCCCCGGCCAGGGCTTCACCCACAAGGTGGGCGACATCGTCACGATCAGCGCGCCGAAGCTCGGCAAGCTGTCGAACCGCGTCGTGCTCTGCCCCGACGCCGAGCCCTGGACCTTCGGCACGGCGGCGCTGATGCGCAACCTCGCCGGCCGCGGCCTGCTCTGAGGCTCCCCCGCTAGATCCGGCCCTTCCTCCGGGGAGGGCCGTCACGGGTCTCGCCATCTGTGCAGGAGACCCGCCCGGCCCGCCATCGCCGGCCGATACAGCATAGCAAAACGGCGTCGCTTGCGACGCCGTTTTGGCAATTCAGGCTGTTATCGAGGTCCGAAGCGCCGGCTCAGGCGATCGCTCTCTCGATCTTTCCCTCGTCGAACTGGTAGCGGTAGAGCTTCTCGTAGACGCCGCTCATGCCGACCAGCTCGGGATGCGTGCCGACCTCGACGACGCGGCCGCGCTCGATCACCGCGATCTTGTCCGCATTCAGGATCGTCGCCAGGCGATGGGCGATGACGATCGTCGTGCGGCCTTCGACCAGCTTGTCGAGGGCGATCTGGATCATGCGCTCGGATTCGGAATCGAGCGCCGAGGTCGCCTCGTCGAGCAGCAGGATCGGTGCGTTCTTCAGGATGGCGCGGGCGATGGCTATGCGCTGGCGCTGGCCGCCCGAAAGCTGGACGCCATTCTCGCCGACATTGCTCTGGAAGCCCTGCGGCAGGCCCTGGATGAAATCATAGGCGAAGGCGTCGCGCGCCGCCTGCTCGACTTCCGCGTCGGTCGCGCCGAGGCGGCCGACGCGGATATTGTCGGCGACGGTCCCGGAGAACAGGAACACGTCCTGGCTGACGAAGGCGATCTGGTGCCGAAGCGAGGCGACCGAGACGGTGCGGATATCCTGGCCGTCGACCCGGACCGCCCCCTCCTGGACGTCGTAAAAGCGCTGGATCAGCGACAGGATCGTGGACTTGCCGCCGCCGGAGGGGCCGACAAGCGCCAGCCGCTCGCCGTGATCGACCGACAGGCTGACGCCATGCAGGACACGATCCTTCTTGCGATAGCCGAAGCCGACATTGTCCAGTTCGATCTTGCCGCGCGTGAGCTGCAGCGCCGGCTTGTCGTCGGCCTCGGTGACGCTGGCCGGATGATCGAGGATGTCGAACAGCGCCCGAACCGCGATCAGGCTTTCGGCGATGCCGACATTCATGCGCGCCAGCCGCTTGGCCGGCTCATAGGCGAGCAGCAGCGCGGTGATGAAGGACATGAACTCGCCCGGCGTCTTGCCGGCCGAGATCGTCGCCCAGCCGGCATAGAGGATGACGAGGCCGATCGAGATGCCGCCAAGCGATTCCATCAGCGGGCTGGTGCGGGCCTGTAGCTGCGACACCTTGTTGGCACGCTGCTCGACCTGCGAGACGGCCTCTCCGAGCCGGTCGCGCATATGATTGGCGAGGCCGAAGGCCTTGACCATCTTGGCGCCGTGCACGGTCTCCTGGATGATCGCGACGATCTGGGTACTCGAGGTGAATTCCGACTTCGAGATGTTGCGGATGCGCTTGACCAGCCGGGTCACGAACATGATGGCGATCGGCGCGAAGACGAGCGCGATCAGCGACATCAGCGGCGCCTGGTAGACCATGACGAAGATCAGGCCGATCAGCGTGACGAGGTCGCGCCCGAGGCTGAGCACGATGGTGTCGAGGATCGAGCGGATGGCGTTGGAGCCCCGCGAGATCGACATGATCAGCTCGCTGGAAGCGCGATCGGTGAAGAAATCGAGGCCGAAGGTCAGGCAGCGGTCGTAGAAGCGCTTCTGGTTCTCGGCGACGATCCGGTTGCCGATCCGGCTCTGCACCACGATCTGGCCATAGGTGGCGAAGCCCTTGACGATGAAGATCACCATCACGCCGATCGACAGCACCCAGAGCATCCGCACGTCCTGCGCGACGAAGATCTGGTTGACGACGTCGCGCATGATCCAGGCGGACAGCGACGTCATCGCCGCGACGACGAAGAGGAAGCCGAACGAGATCAGGTAGCCCTTGCGATGATCGCGGAAATTCGCGCGCAGGATGCGCACGACCACGCCGATCGTGCCCTCGTCATTGTTGATGAGCGCTCGATAGAAATAGCCCCAGCGGCGCAGATTGAGCTTGCCCTCGTCGGAAGGCTGCGGGGATTTGGGAAGCACTTTCGCTTCGGGCTCTGTCATGTGCGCGCGATCCGGCGCCATATCGACTGGCGTGGGACCTCTGCTCCGTCCTGTTGTTGACAGCGCCTTTTATCGGCTGCCGGCCCCCCTGTCCACAAACGGCCCCCAGGCGAAGGGCTGCGCCGACGCCGCAGCCCTTCGCCTGCCCGCCGCGCGGGCACCGGCCGACGCGCAAATCCTCTGGCGTTTCGGCGCCGGGTATCGGATCGTGTCGGGTCTTTGCCGGCGCCGCCAATCCAGCGCCGGCCCCTTCGAACGGTCCTCCCGAAAGGATGCCGACATGACGCAGCGGGCAATCCGCGCTCCCGCCATGACCTTTCACGGCGACCCTTTCCTCGTCCCCGCCGGCGAGGCGCTTCGCCATTGGCCCGACGCGCTGATGCGGATCGAGGATGGCCGGATCGCGAGCATCGAGGACGCCGAGGAAGGATTGAAGCGGCTGCCCGCCGGCGTGCCGGTGACGCATTATGAAGATGCCCTGATCTGCCCCGGCTTCGTCGACGCCCATGTCCACTATCCGCAGACCCAGATGATCGGCGCCTTCGGCGCGGAACTGCTGGAATGGCTGGAGCGCTACACCTTCGTCGCCGAACAGGATTTCGCCGATGCCAGCCATGCGCGCGACGTCGCGGCGCGCTTCCTGCGCGAACTGCTGCGCGCCGGCACGACGACGGCCTCGGTCTATTGCACCGTTCACCCGCAATCCGTCGACGCTCTGTTCGAGGAATCCGAGCGCTTCAACACACGCATGATCGCCGGCAAGGTGCTGATGGACCGCAACGCGCCGGACGCCCTGCTCGACACGGCCGAACGCGGCTATGCCGAGTCGAAGGCGCTGATCGGCAAGTGGCACGGCCGCGGCCGCCAGCTCTACTGCATCACGCCGCGCTTCGCCCCCTCCTCCTCGGAAGAGCAATTGCAGGCGGCGGGAAAGCTCTGGCGCGAGCATCCAGGCACCTACATGCAGACCCATCTCTGCGAGAACCAGGGCGAGATCGAATGGGTCCGCCAGCTGTTCCCGGAGCGATCGAGCTATCTCGACGTCTACGACCATGCCGGGCTGACCGGGCCGCGCGCCATCTTCGGCCATGCCGTGCACATGGACGAGGAGGATTTCGCCTGCTGCCATCGCACCGGCTCGGCGCTGGCGCACTGC
>JAFKJZ010000464.1:9097-9937 GCA_017305815.1 Hyphomicrobiales bacterium | reverse complement strand
TGTCTCTGATTTGAGCGAGGATGTTCCCGAAATCCGGAGACGAACTCGCAGTGCCCTGTCCGGGCTGGGATGAGACGCCTGCAGGCGATTTTGTTTGTGCTTGCGACAGGCTTTGGCTGATCTGATGCAGGATATCGCCAACTCCGCCGCCGCCACTTCCGCTTTGTGCGCCTTGAGTTCCGCCTCCGGCATTCCGAAGAATATCATTCAAAATATCTCCAATGCTGCCGCCGGGCGGGTTGGCGCCATGGAACAGGATCGACGCCCCTTCCGCCGCGGCGATGACGTCGGCGGGGTTCATGGCGTCGCCCCTGACCCATTCGATGCCGTCACCGCCGGGCTTGCGGCGGGCCGCCGCCGGGTCGCGCTGCAGCGCGCGCACCCGCCAGCCATGCGCCAAAAGCGCCCGTGCCACCGCGCCACCGACGCCGCCCGTCGCGCCGATCACCAGGGCCCGTTTCTGTTCGGTCATGATCCGCTCCTTCGTTGCCGTGGAAACGAACATCGCGCTGGCGCATGTCATTTTAAATTGTTGAACTTTGGATGCCAGTCATACATTTTTCTATGATGACGCCATCCTGGGACCATTTCCGCTCCTTCCTCGCCGTACTCGGCGACGGCAGCCTGTCGGCGGCGGCGCGCAGCCTGCGGCTGACCCAGCCGACGCTCGGCCGCCACGTCGACGAACTGGAGCAGGCGCTCGGCGTCGTGCTGTTCACCCGCTCGCGCGCCGGCCTGACGCCGACGGAGGCGGCGCTGGAGCTGGCGCCGCATGCCGAAACCATGGCCGCCGCCGCCGAGGCGCTGGTGCGCGCGGCGTCGGCCGAGGCGGCCGGGGAC
>JAFKJZ010000464.1:0-9076 GCA_017305815.1 Hyphomicrobiales bacterium | reverse complement strand
CGCGGCACGGTGCGCCTGACGGCGAGCGAGGTGGTCGGCACGGAAATCCTGCCGGCGATCCTCGCCCCCTTCATGGAGCGGCATCCGGGCATCGCCGTCGAACTGGTGGTTTCCAACCGCAACGAGGATCTGGTGCGGCGCGAGGCCGACATCGCCGTGCGGATGGCCCGGCCGACGCAGGGCGCCCTGCTCGCCCGCCGCATCGGCACGATCGACATCGGCCTGCATGCCCATCGCCGCTACCTGGCGCGACGGGGCACGCCGGGGACGCTGGCCGAGCTGGATGGCCATGCGCTGATCGGCTTCGACCGCGATTCACCCGCCATCCGGGCGCTGCAGCAGCTGGGCCTGCCGCTTTCGCGCGAGAGGTTCAGCCTGCGCACCGACAGCGACACCGCCCAGCTCGCCGCGATCCGAGCCGGCCTCGGCATCGGCGGCTGCCAGAGCCCGCTCGCGGCGCGCGATCCCGAGCTCGTCCATCTCGTGCCGGCAGAATTCGCCTATCCGCTAGAATGCTGGGTCGCCATGCACGAGGATCTCGGCACGGTCCGGCGCATGCGCCTCGCCTTCGACCATCTGGTCGCGGGGCTCGGCGACTATGTCGCCGGAAGGCCATCTCCCGCCTGAGCCTAAAGGGCACAAGCGGCTAACCCACGCGCGAAACATGCCGTGTTGGACGGGTCAGTATTCAGTTCTGGAATGTGGAGGTTTTGGTACGCCCAAGGGGAATCGAACCCCTGCTTTCGCCGTGAGAGGGCGACGTCCTGACCGCTAGACGATGGGCGCGGATCCGTTTGCTTTCGGATGACGGCGATATACCGGGTGATCGGAACCTTGGCAAGCCACCTCGCCAAAGTTCTTTGAAACTCCCTGTGCAGAACTTTCTCCGCATGGGGGAGAAGATGGCGGAAACCCGCGACCAGGCGCTACGGCGTGGTGCCGAGGCTGATGTTGCGCAGCACCTTGCCGGTGTTGATGTTGAGGATGACGACGCGCGTCGCGCCGCCGACATCGAGCGTCAGCGCCAGCTGGTCGCCGTTCAGCGCCGAGGAAACGACGCGGCCGCCGGCCGGTATGGCCTGCTCGATGCGCAGTTCCGCCGAGGACGGGGCAAGACCGGACTTGCTTCCGCCGGGGCCGATCCGATAGATGACGGCGAACAGCACGGCGACGAAGCCGAGCACCACCGTCAGACTCGATACCAGAATCAGTCGTCTCAGCTTCTGCCGGACGCGCTCGACGGCGGGATCGAGGGGCGTATCGCCACCCTGTTGCGGCGCGCCGTTCGAAGAGGAAGTAGGGTTGACCATGGATCAGTTTCCGGATGACGGCGAGGAAATCGTCGACCTCGTGGTCGAACCGGATGCGGCTGGCCGTCGCCTCGACGCCTATCTGGCCGCCGCGATCGCCGAGCTTTCCCGCAGCCGCCTCAAGGCCCTGATCGAGGCCGGCCACGTTTCGATCGGCGGCGCGACCATAGTGGAGGCCAAAAAGGCGGTCAACGCGGGCGACGTCATCCGCGTCGCCGTGCCGCCCGCCGTGGCGCCGGAGCCGGAAGGCGAGCCGATCCCGCTCAATGTCGTCTATGAGGACAGCGACCTGCTCGTCATCGACAAGCAGGCCGGCCTCGTCGTGCATCCGGCCGCCGGCAACTGGACCGGCACGCTCGTCAACGCGCTGATTGCCCATTGCGGCGACAGCCTTTCCGGCATTGGCGGCGTCCGCCGCCCGGGCATCGTGCACCGGCTCGACAAGGACACGACCGGCCTGATGGTGGTGGCGAAGAACGACCGCGCCCACAAGCGCCTCGCCAACCAGTTCGCCGACCATGGCCGCTCCGGTCCGCTCGAGCGCGGCTATCGCGCCATCGTCTGGGGCGTGCCGTCCCTGCCCTACGGCCTCGTCGACGCCCCGATCGGCCGCTCGCCGGTGAGCCGGCTGAAGATGGCGGTGGTGAAGACGGGCGGCAAGGAAGCGATCACCCACTATACGGTCGAGGAGCGCTTCGGCGATCCCGCCAATCCGATCGCCAGCCTGCTCGACCTCCGGCTGGAGACGGGCCGCACCCATCAGATCCGCGTCCACATGGCCGCGATGGCGCATCCGCTGATCGGCGACCAGGAATATGGCAAGGGCTTCCTTACCAAGCTGGCGCGGATCCCGGAACCGGCCCGCAGCGCGATCGCCCGCTTCCACCGCCAGGCGCTGCACGCGTGGCTGCTCGGCTTCGAGCATCCGACGACCGGAGAAACGCTGCATTTTGAAAGCGATCCGCCGGAAGACCTGGCCGATCTGATCGAGGCCTTCAACGGACTGTGATCGGGCCGGACCAATCGGTCCTGTTAAACTTGTATTTCGTGCCTATATATCTCCATGCGGGCCAACATGGCCGCGATCGGCGTTGGCTTTCGGGGAACGCCGAAAAGAATGGAGGGGGCACGTATGGCTGCCAGAGCAAGTCTTCCTGTCATCGCGTCCGGCGAAGCCGGACTTTCACGTTATCTCGACGACATCCGCCGCTTTCCCATGCTCGCGCCGGATGAAGAATATATGCTGGCCAAGGCCTACAAGGAGCATGACGACCGCAGCGCCGCCCACAAGCTGGTGACGAGCCATCTGCGCCTCGTGGCGAAGATCGCCATGGGCTATCGCGGCTACGGCCTGCCGATCGGCGAAGTGATCTCCGAGGGCAATGTCGGCCTCATGCAGGCCGTGAAGCGGTTCGAGCCCGAAAAGGGCTTCCGCCTCGCGACCTATGCGATGTGGTGGATCAAGGCCTCGATCCAGGAGTACATCCTGCGCTCGTGGAGCCTGGTCAAGATGGGCACGACCGCCAACCAGAAGCGCCTGTTCTTCAATCTGCGCAAGATGAAGAGCCAGATCCAGGCGCTCGAGGAAGGCGATCTGAAGCCGCACCAGGTCGAGCAGATCGCCACCAAGCTCGGCGTCTCGACCGACGACGTCATCTCGATGAACCGTCGCCTTGGCGGCGACGCGTCGCTGAACGCGCCGCTTCGCGCCGATACCGAGGGCGGCGAATGGCAGGATTGGCTGGTCGACGACAGCGACAACCAGGAAACCATCCTCGCCAACCAGGAAGAGGCCGACAACCGCCGCCAGCTGCTGCGCGATGCGATGGGCGTGCTCAACGAGCGCGAACGCCGCATCTTCGAAGCGCGCCGCCTGGCCGACGACCCGATGACGCTCGAGGAACTCTCGGCCGAATTCGGCGTCAGCCGCGAACGCGTCCGCCAGATCGAGGTCAGGGCGTTCGAAAAGGTGCAGAAGGCGGTCAAGCGTGGCGCGCGCGATCTCGAGCGCAGCCACGCCGACGACGAACTGGCCGACACCGACGCCTGACCCGATCCGGCGTCGGTTTCGCGCGTTGCGTCCTTTCTGCCTACGCGCGTAACTTTCGACTTTCTCGACAAACGAAACCGTTGCGAAAGTTTCGCTGATGCTGTATGCGGCTAGAGGTGACTTGCCTTTGCGTAATCTGCGGCAGGCCCGATAGCTCATACAACACAGTGTCGAGGGATCATCATGGCGCGCCCGCGTCGCCGATTGACCGTCATTGCTGCCTTGGATGTGGTCGGTTATTCCGAACTCATCCAGCGTGACGAGCTCGGCGCCATTCGCGAGATGCGCGCGATCTATCGCAGCCTCGTCCGACCCACCATTCCCCGATTCGGCGCCCACATCATCAAGACGATGGGCGATGGCGGCCTGATCGAGTTTCCGAGCGTCCTTGACGCGGTCGAATGGACGATGGCGTTCCAGAACGGCATGGCGGCGCGCAACGCCACCCGCGGCCGCCCGCCGATCGAGGTGCGCGCGGCGATCGTGCTCGCCGACCTGATCCTCACCGAAGACGACCGGTTCGGCGCCGCCATCGGCTTCGCCATGCGCCTGCAGGCCGCCGCGCCGCCCGGCGGCATCGCCATCACCCATTCTGTCCGCTGGCAATTGCTCGGCGAACCGGCCGCCGCCTTCAAGCCGGCCGGCTTCCTGTCGCTGCGCAGCATCCCCTACCCGGTCGAGGCCTGGTTCTGGATGCCCGAGGGCAAGCCGATGCCGCGCCTGGTGCCGACGGCCGGCCAGACGCTGACGCCGACGAGCCTGGCGGTGCCGCCACTGCAGCCGGCCGAGCAGCCGGACCTGCGCCCGCTCACCGTCGTGCTGCCGTTCGACGACCTGTCGCCGCGCAGCGATCACGAGGCCTTCGCCGACGGGGTCGTCGAGGAGATGACCGCCACGCTGTCGCGCGTGCGCGACATCCGCGTCGTCGCCCGCAATTCCGCCTTCACCTACAAGGGCAAGCCGACCGACGTCCGCTCGCTCGGCCGCGACCTCGGCGTGCGCTACGTGATCGAGGGCAGCGTTCGCCAGGCCGGTGAAACGCTGCGCGTCACGGCCCAGTTGGTCGAGGCAGAGACGGGCGCGCATCTGTGGTCTGGCCGCAAAGATGGCACCGTCCATGATCCGCTGACGTTGCAGGACGAAGTCGCCACGCTGGTCGCCGGCGCGCTCCGCCCCGCCATCCGGGCGGCGGAAATCGAGCGGGTGAGGCGCAAGGCGACGGAAACGCTGAAGACGCACGAGCTCGTGCTGCAGGCAATGCCGCATTTCTGGGCGCATCGGCGCGAGGACAATGCCGCCGCCCTGGCGCTGCTGCAGAAGGCACTGCTCGCGGATCCGCGTTCGAGCGCCGCGATCAGCCTGAAGGGCTGGTGCCTCAGTCAGCAGATCACCTATCTCTGGTCCGACGATCCGGCCGCCGACCGCGCCGAGGCGATTGCGCTCGCCGAGCTGGCGGCGGAGCTGGGCGAACCCGATCCGCTTGTCCTGACCGCGATCGGCGCCACCTTCTCGATCCTCAACACCGACCAGTCGCGCGCGCTGCAGTTCATCGAGCGAGCCATCGCGCTCGATTCGACCTTCGCCTGGGCCTGGACCCGGCTGGGCTATGCGCAGGCTTATTCGGAGCGGCCGGAACTCGGCATCGAGAGCTTCGAGAAGGCGATCGCGCTGAGCCCGGAAGATCCGATCCAGTTCAACGCCTTCGCCGGCATCGCGACCTGCCATTTCCTGCTCGGCAACTATGCCGAGGCGGCGCATTGGGCCGGCCAGTCGCTGCATGGCCGTCCCGGCATGGTCTGGGCCTATCGCCTGCAGGCGACCTCTGCGGCGCTCGCTGGCCAGACGACGCTCGCCCGCAACGCCGTGCGTCGGCTCCTGGCCGAAAGCCCGGGCCTGACGGTCGCCGGCGTCCGCGACGGCATCAAGAATCTCGCCGGCCCGCAGCTCGACCGCTACATGGAAGGCCTGAAGCTGGCCGGCCTGCCGGAATGAACCTCTCACGCAACCCTTGAGGTTCTACAGGTCTCGATCTCCAGCATCCTGAGGCGGCTTGCGCTGCAAGCCGTCTCGGAGGACGCACCACCTGAGAGGAAAATCTCCGTACCGACGCCGCCCTGCGTGCTTCGAGACGGCCCTCCGGCCCCCTCAAAATACTGAGGTTAGTGCTGGGCGAAAGCCTCCCTCAGCGGGAGGTGACGGATTGCGCCGGCATCTCGATGCCGATCCGTCTTATCGCGGCGCGATGGCGTAGCTGTCGATCGGCGGGATCGAGTCGAGCAGCCCCCTCGCCTTCATGAACTCGGCAAAACGGGCATAGCGGCCGATATCGAGGGCGGCAGGGCCCTTGGCGAAGCGCGGCAGCGTCGCCAGGAACGAGTCGCGGTTCAGTTGGTCATCCAGATCCTTGTGCGACTTCAGGAACATCGCCAGCGCCTCTTCCGGATGGTTGGTCAGGAAGATCGTCGCGTCCTCGACCGCCGCCAGGAAACGGACCATGCGCGGGTCGTCGCGAAGCTCGTTGCGAGTGACGTAGATCAGCTCGTCATAGGCGGGAACGCCGTGCTCCTCCAGGTAGAAGGCGATGCCCGGCTTGCCCTCGAGGCCGAGCTGGATCAGCTCGACGTTGCGATAGCCGTCGATCACCGCATCGACCTGGCCAGACATCAGCGAGGTCGAGAGGTTGAAGTTGACGTTGACCATCTCGACATCCTTCTCGCTGAGGCCGACGGAGGCGAGGACGGCGCCGATATAGGCGTTCTGCAGGCTCGCCACCGAATAGCCGACCTTCTTGCCCTTCAGGTCGGCGAGCGTCTTGATCGGCCCGTCCTTGAGCGCGATCAGCGCGTTGAGCGGCGTCTCGATCAGCGTACCGATGCGGGTCAGCGGCAGCCCTTCCTTCACCTGCAGCATAAGGTCCGGCTGATAGGTGATCGCGATATCGGCCTGGCCGGCGGCGACGAGGCGCGGCGGCGCGCTGGCGTCGGCAGGCGCGATCATCTCGACGTCGAGGCCGTGCTTCTCGAAGAAGCCGCCCTCCTTGGCGATCACCAGCGGCGCATGGTCGGGATTGTAGAACCAGTCGAGCAGGACGGTCAGCTTGTCGGCTGCCTGGGCCGATCCGATCGTCAGGGCAGTGGCGAGGCCGAACGCCGCGAGCCGGAGGAAGGGTTTCATCGACGTTTCCTTTGCAGGTCGAGGGGATTAGCGGATGGTTTCGGGCGCCCAGGGGGCGATATGGCGCGTGGCGATCTCGACCGCGGCGCGCACCAGCACGGCCATGGCGGCGAGAAGCGCCAGCGCGGCGAAGACGACGTCGGTCTGCGCCCTGCCGTTCGCCATCAACATGGCGTAGCCAAGCCCCGACGAGGCGCCGACCCATTCGCCGATCAGCGCGCCGACGGGCGCGTAGACAGCGGCGACGCGGAGTCCGGAGGCCAGCGCCGGCAGCGCGTCGGGGATGCGCAGATAGAGGATTTCCTGCCAGCGCCTGGCCCGGTAGAGGCGGCTCAGGTCGATCAGCCCGGCATCGGTGCGCGCCAGCCCGTCATGGAAAGCGGACGCGACGGGAAAGAAGATGGCGATCGTCGCCATGACGATCTTCGAGCCGATGCCGAAACCGAACCAGAGCACGAGCAGCGGCGCGATGGCAAAGACGGGAAAGGCCTGGGTGACGATCAGCAGCGGCATCAGGATGCGCCGGATCGCCGGAACGAAGGTCATGACCAGCGCCAGCGCGACGCCGGCGAGCGCACCGGTAACGAGGCCTGAGATCGTCTCGATCAGCGTGGTGACGGCGTCGCGGCGCCAGAGATCGGGCCGCTCGACGAGGGCGCGCCAGACACGCGCGGGCGGCGGCAGCATGAAGGGCGGCGGCGCGAAGACGACGATCACGAGCTGCCAGATGGCAATCAGGGCGACGGCGACGACGAGCCCGCGCGCGAGGCCGCCGGCCCAGCCATGCCGTCGCACAGTTCCCTCAAACTCTGCCCTTGCCACCATGGCGAAGCCGCTCCTCCGAAGATCGGACGAGGCCATGCGCATGGCGATGGAAACGAGCAGACGTCGTGAACCAGCTTCCCGTCCCTTCGCCGGCATGACCCGGATCAGGTTCGAAGGGTTCGGCCCCAGGCCATCTCAGCTCGCGTTCGCGAACACCCCTCGGAATGGGGCGAGCATGGCCGAGGATGCTTCGCCGTGCAAGGGGCCGGCAGAGCGGAGCTGCTATGCGGTGCCGTCGAGCGGGGTGGAGCCGAGGTGGACGCGAAGGGAGGCGGGCCGGCACTCGACGCGGAAATGCCGCGTCTTCACCGGCTCGCCATCGAGATTGACGTGCAGTTCCTCGTGCGAATCATATTCGATCCAGGCGCTGCGGGTCCTGATCTGGATGTTCTCGACGGCCGCCGCGCCCTGCCGCCACAACTGCGTGAAGGCTTCGAGCCGAGCATCGCCGGTGAGTTCCGGCAGGATGGCGAGGTCAAGCAGGCCGTCGTCGATGCGGGCTTCCGGGCAGAGCACGATGCCGCCGCCGGCCTGGCGGCCATTGCCGATCGCGAGCGCCAGGAAGCTGCCTTCCCACTCGAAGCCTTCGGCGCGGAAGCGGCCGCTATTGGCCGAGAGCTCGCGAAACCGGGTGACGCCGGTGACGACATAGGCGAGGCCGCCGAGCCGGCTCTTCAGCTCCGGATCGGTCTCGACGGTGACGCGCGAGCCGAAGCCGCCGGAGACGAGATTGACGAAGACGCGACCGTTCAGGCTGCCGACATCGATCCGTCGCGCCGGGGTCGTGGTGACGAGCCGGAGCGCCGCCGTCAGGTCGTCGACGGGAATGCCGGTGGAACGGGCGAAATCATTGGCGGTGCCGAGCGGCAGGATGCCGAACGAGCAGCTCTCCGGCGGCTCGGCCGCGAGCGAGGCGGCGAACACCTCGTTGACCGTGCCATCGCCGCCGCCGGCGACGATGCAGTCAATCGCGCCCTTGCGCGCTTCCGCGACGGCCTCGCGGGCGAAACGACTGGCGTCGCCCGCCTCCCAGGTCACGCGGACCTCGACAACATGGCCATCGGCGCGGACGGCGCCGACGGCCTCACGCACGCGCGGATCGCGCGCCGCCTTGCCATGCAGGATGAGCCGGACTTTCATGGTTCATCCCGCGAGGTTGGCGTGGCGCTACTTGTTGCCCCAGGCGGTCATCGCCTTGTCGAAGACGCGCTGGCCGGGTGTGCCCTTCTCGAAGGTCAGGATCGCGCGCTGGTCGTTGTTGTAGACGATCGGCAGGTCGATCCAGTTGCGCTCACGAAGCAGCGCGACGTTCTGCGCCATCGGCTGGGCGTCGTTCGAGAAGGCGATCCAGAAGAAGCCGTCGGCGACCTTGGCAGCGGCGCCGTCGAGCGGCTGGCCACGCGATTCCTCGGTCGGCTTCATCACCAGTGCCGGCACCGACTTGACGCCGCCGCCGGCGAAATTCGCAGGCGTATCCACGACAATCTCGACCAGATGGCTCGCCGGCAGCGCGCTGTCATTGTTCTTGCGGATGTTCAGCGTCACCTTCATGCCCTTCTCGGGCACGTCGAGATTGGCCTGGATCTCCGGGCCGTTCGGCGAATTGGCGTTGAACTTCCACGTCACATTGGCCGGAACCACCTTGACGTTCTGGGTGCCGTCGGGCGGCTGTTCGTAGAGGATTGCCTTCTGCGCGACGAGCGACTCATCAGCCGTT
>JAFKJZ010000700.1 GCA_017305815.1 Hyphomicrobiales bacterium | reverse complement strand
CCATGACCGGGATCACGCTCACGAGGCGGATGCGGGGGCGGCGCCGGAAGCGGAGCATGATCACACAGCGGAGCCCGCACACGCGCATGCCGAAGATCACGATCACGGCCACGACGAAGCCGGGCCGGCCGCGCTCGGCGGCCCGTGGAGCGAGACGACGCCCGGCGTGCCGGCGATCCTCGTCAAGCCGAAGACCTTCGCCGATGCCTACAAGCTGCGCGGCCAGTATCGCGCCGGCGCGACGCTGGCCGTTTTCCCCGGCGAGGTGCTGACCAATCTCTATGCCACGCTGGGCGACGCCAAGACGGTGCTGGGCGCCGTCGCGATCGGCGCGCAGGCGCTGGTGGCCGCCGCGATCGCTCTGGTCACGATCGTGCATGTTGGCCAGCGCCGCCGCCAGATCGGCGCGCTGCGGGCGCTCGGCGCACCACGCCTGGCGTTGTTCGGCATCGTCTGGTCGGAACTCTTCGCGCTGGTCGCGGGTGGCGTGATGCTCGGCCTGGCGCTCGGCTATGGCGCGGCGCGTTTCCTGTCGGCGCTGTTCACGCGGCAGAACGGCGTCGTGCTGCCGGTGGGCTTCGCATGGGCCGATTGGGTTCTGGTCGCCTCGCTGCTGGCGGTCGCGGCGGTGCTGGCGGCGATCCCGGCCATCCTTGCCTATCGCCAGCCGGCGGCGTCGGCGCTGCGCGCTTGAGGCTCCCGCTCAGGTTGGCGAGACGACGTTCACGACGATCATCATGGCGATGCCGAGCGCCGTCACCAGAAGGCCGAGCATGAAGCGGTTCTTGGCGCGCTGGTAGATCGGGATTTCGAGCGAGTTGACCTCGAGCATCTCGGCCAGCGCCTTGATCTGCAGCGCGACGCCGATCGCCAGCGCGATGGCCTCGATGAAGTCGGTCGTCATCCAGGGCGAATCGTCGGTCGCCCATTGCACGGTGAAGCCGAGCGAGAAGCCGAGCACGATACCCATCGCCGTCAGCGAGCCGTTGCGGAAGGTCGAATCGATTCGGGGTGTCGGTTCGCGCGGGCTGCCCGGATCGGTGGTCATCGACACGTCCCTCCAGCGGGTGATGCGGCGACTGGCTTCCGGCCGGACGCCTGATGGTAGCCCGGGCGTCGCGGCGGTTGTGCCTGCCAGTTTTCTATCGCAATGGCGGCGGATTGGACATCACGTTGCCGCCAGCCGGTCGCGGTGGCGGGCAGGGCGATCGCGCTGGCCGCTTTCGGCCATGCAAAACATCGATTTTCGTGATGACAGCATCAATTTTTCCGCACTTTTCTTTCCAATCGACCGCGGCCATAGTGCTTTTCTTCGAAAAGACCTCCGGAATCGCCGCTTTTGGGCTCGCCCTTCCCCAGGTCATCTCAATCAAGGACTTCGGAAGTGAGCGAGAGCGCGCAAGCTTTGCCCGCATCGTCCGCCCGCGGCATCGCCGAGCGGACCTCCCTGGGCATTTTGGTGGCCATCAGCATTTCCCACATGCTGAACGATCTGATGCAGTC
>JAFKJZ010000699.1 GCA_017305815.1 Hyphomicrobiales bacterium | reverse complement strand
CCTCTCGGTCGGCGTCATCATGATCCTCGCCTCGGTGGTGATGGGGCGCACCGCCGTCGTCTATGGCGTGCCGGTCGAGATCGCCTTTCCGCTCGGCCTGCTGGCGGGTCTCGCCTGCGGCTTCCTGAACGGCATCATCGTCACCAAGCTGCGCCTGCCGCCCTTCATCGTGACGCTCGGCACCTGGAGCATCTTCGGCGCGCTCAATGTTTGGTATTCGAAGAGCGAGACGATCCGACAGGCCGACATGCAGGAGGCGGCGCCCTTCCTGCAATGGACCGGCACGATCATCAAACCCTACAGCTTCTTCGCCGACACGCTCGGGCTCGATCTCGGCTTCCTGAAGGGTTGGGTGCTGAATTACGGCTCGATCGTCATGCTGATCGTCGCCGCGGTCATCTGGTACGTGTTGAACAAGACGGCGTTTGGCCGCCACGTCTACGCCTCGGGCGACGATCCCGACGCGGCGCGGCTCGCCGGCATCAACACGGACCGCACGCTGATCGCCGTCTATTCATCGGCGGCGTCAGCCCGCAGGCCGGCCAGACCGCCAACCTCGACAGCATCACCGCCGTGGTGATCGGTGGCACCAGCCTGTTCGGCGGTCGCGGCTCGATCGTCGGCACGCTCGTCGGGGCGCTGATCGTCGGCGTCTTCCGCAACGGCCTGGCGCTCTCCGGCCTCGAACTGCTCTGGCAGGATTTCGCCGTCGGCGTGCTGATCATCGTCGCCGTCACCATCGACCAGTGGATCCGGAAGATTTCGTCATGAGCGCCGACAACCCGTCCGTCGAACCCGCCCTCAAGGCCCGCGCGCTCAACAAGCGCTATGGCCGCGTCGTCGCCCTCGACAATGCCGATTTCGACCTGATGCCGAACGAGATCCTCGCAGTGATCGGCGACAACGGCGCCGGCAAGTCGACGCTGATCAAGGCGCTGACCGGCGCCGTCACGCCCGATCACGGCGAGATCTGGCTGAACGGCCAGCCGGTCGCGTTCCGCAGCCCGATCGAGGCGCGCAATCTGGGCATCGAGACGGTGTACCAGAACCTCGCCTTGTCGCCGGCGCTATCGATCGCCGACAACATGTTCCTCGGTCGCGAGAAGCGGCGCGAGGACTTCTTCGGCCGGCTGTTCCGCACCCTCGACAAGTCGCACATGCAGAAGGTGGCGCGCCAGAAGCTGACCGAACTCGGCCTGCTCACCATCCAGAACATCAACCAGCCGGTCGAGACGCTCTCGGGCGGCCAGCGCCAGGGCGTCGCCGTGGCGCGCGCCGCCGCCTTCGGCAGTCGGGTGGTGATCATGGACGAGCCGACGGCGGCGCTTGGCGTCAAGGAGTCGCGAAAAGTGCTGGAGACGATCCTGCGCCTGAAGGAACGCGGCCTGCCGATCGTGCTGATCAGCCACAACATGCCGCATGTCTTCGAGGTGGCCGATCGCATCCACATTCACCGCCTTGGCAAGCGGGTCGCCGTCATCAATCCGAAACGGCACACCATGTCGGACGCGGTGGCGATCATGACGGGCGCCATGGCGCCGCCGGCGGACGAGGCTGCCTGATCGGGGCGATTTCCGTTCGCGCCGGCTTCGGCTATCGTCCCGATCCGCGAGCGCGAACGGATTCTCATGCGATTCCTGGGCAGGCCCGTCTATTACCTGGCTGTAGCGGTCTTCCTGGCCGGCGCCGCGCTGCTGCGCGTCGCGGATCCGTTTCCCGTCCAGGCCATCCGGCTGCTCGCCTTCGATCTCTACCAGCGCATGGCGCCGGCCGAGGCGCTGCCGGAACATCCCGTCCTGATCGTCGATATCGACGAGGCGTCGCTGAAGGCGGTCGGGCAATGGCCCTGGCCGCGCACGGTGCTGGCGGATCTCGCGCGCAAGCTGGCGGAGGCGGGCGCGGCCTCGATCGCCTTCGACGTGCTGTTCTCCGAGCCGGACCAGAGCTCGCCGGAGGAAGTGGTCCGCCGGCTGCCGGCCGAGCAGGCGGCGCTGGTCCAGGCCTCGATCGGCGCGGCGATGCCGCC
>JAFKJZ010000463.1 GCA_017305815.1 Hyphomicrobiales bacterium | reverse complement strand
CGCGGCGCGCGGCCTGGCCGGAATGCCGCATGGCTTCGTCAGTCTGCTCGACATGCCGATCAGCGGCGGCCGCCTGTCCCGGACGCTGCGCGCCGGTCCGGCAAAGCGCAGCACTCGCGGAAGTCAGTTTGGCGTGCTCGCCGCTGACCTTCAGGGAGCCCGCCTTTCGTGATCCCGCACTGCGTGGCCATTGGCGCTCGCCCGTGGATATCGATGGGTTGAGGGCGCGCTAGCGACCTTCCATCCGTGTGAAGTCTGCATTTGCCTGCATTAATTCATTGGCGATCCGAGTGATGTCCGCGACGATCGCCGGATCCGACGCGCTCTCGAAGAACGGGCCGATCGGGCCGGTATCGGCGATCCCTGCCAAGCGGATCGCGTCATGCACGACGGGAATGGCGGAATGGGCGGCGCGGGCCGCGTCGAAATCCACGAAGGGCCGGCTGAGGCTCTCGATCGCGGCGCGGTCGCCGCGCTTCACCGCCTCCAGCAACGCCATCGAGATGTGCGGCGCCAGCAGCCCGGTGCCGGAAGTATAGCCCTGGATGCCGAACTTCGAGCTCTCGACGATGGTCAGTTCACCCGCGCCGTCGATCAGCCGCTCGGCCGAGCCGACGAGATCGAGCAGCGTGGTCAGGTGCGGCGACTCGCCGTTTTCATCCGGCACCACGCCATATTCGACGCCGCAGAGCGCGCCATCTTTCAGGAGCGCCGCGGCGTCCTGCGGGTTTAGATAGTCGAGCGCCTTGAAGAACACCATCAGCGGCTTGCCATAGGCATCGGCGAGCTTGCGGATGCCGGTTGCCACGCCCTTCGGCTGCACCAGCCAGAACGGCAGCAGGATCGCCGTCGGGAAATCCCGCTCGCGCAGCATCGCCACCTGGTCGATCGCCTTGCCATAGTCGCCGCCGATCGCCGGGATCATCCAGGCGTCATCGGAAGGCGCCACCGCTTCGATCAGGTCGAGCACCGCGCCATACTCGCTGAGCCTCGCATTGAACAGGTTGGCGATGCCGCCATACATGAACGAGCTGACGCCGGCCGAAGCGAGCCAGTCGACGATCTTTTGGCTTTCGCCGGGGTTGATGCCGCCGTCCGGGTTCCGGGCGATGGGCGGCAGGGCAATGATCGAGGCGACGAGATCGGCGGGCGTGACGGGCGTGGTCTTCATCGAGGAAACTCCGGATGCGGGGGAGGGATTCCGCCGGGCGTGGCCGGCGGGGAGGAAAGGGACGGGCGCGCGAAAGCGCGTCGCGCGCGCCGGGGCGCCGCGAAAGCAGGGGTGATCGCGGAAGCGTGGCGCGTGGCTAGTTGGCGTAGGCCTTGAGCACGAGGCGTTCGACCAGCCCGATCAGCGCATAGAGGAGGATGGAGAAGGCCGTCGTCAGCGCGACGCGGGCCCAGAGTCCTTCGTAGTCCGAGACGGCGGCGGTGGTGACGATGGCGTAGCCGAGCCCCTTGCCCGTCGCGAGCCAGGCCGCGAGTAGCGCGCCGGTGATCGCGAGCGGCGCGGCGGTGCGCAGCGAGGTGAACAGTGCCGGCAGGGCGCTGGGTATCTGCACCGTCATCAGCGTCCGGAAGCGCGAGGCGCCGAACACCCGCATCAGGTCGCGCGAGCGGGCCGGCGTCTGCGCCAGCGCCAGCGTCATGTTCACCAGCGTTGGGAAGAAGGTGACGATCGCGCCGATCATGACGACGGCCAGCATGTTGCGACCGAAGACCAGCGTCACCAGCGGCGCCATGGCGACGAGCGGTATCGAGCGCAGCGCGATGGCGACACCCATGAACGCCCGTTCGACGCCGCCGCAGAGGTTGAAGGCGACCGCGACGACGATGGCGGCGACCGTGCCGACGACCAGCCCGGCGGCGCTGTCGCGGATCGTCACTATAGCTTCGCGCATCAGCTGAATACGGTTCTGCGCGCCCATCAGCGGATCGACAAGATAGTTCCACACCTCCAGCGGCCCCTTGCCGAAGAAGGGCGGCACGGAGAAGCCGCGCAGGATCGCCCACCATACGACGAGCACAAGTCCGAGCGAACCGAGCGCCGAGGCGATCGCCATCGCCCAGCCGCCGGCGCCGCCCGAATTCGCATGCAGGCCGCTGCCGATGTCGGCGGACATTTCCCGCGCCCAGGGCGTCAGCAGGCGGGCGGCCACGCTGGTCGCGGCATAGGCGATGGCGGCCAGCACGCTGGCGACGACCGCGATCGCCCAGGTTCTCGGGATTTCCATCGCCTGCTGCGAATTGACCAGCATCAGCCCGAGGCCGGTTTCGGTGCCGCCCATATATTCGCCGACGATGGCGCCGAGGACGGCGGCGGGCGCCGCGATGCGGAGCGCGGCGAAGAGATGCGGCAGGGCGGATATCAGCCGGACCTTGAACAGCTTGTGCCGGGTGCCGCCGCCGAAGCCGTGCACGAGGTCGAGCATGGTGCGGTCGACATAGCGCAGACCGGTCACGGTTCCGATCAGCGTGGTGAAGAAGACGGACAGGCCGGCCAGCACCACTTTCGGCGTATCGCCGGAGAACAGGATCATCATCAGCGGCCCGATCGCGACGATCGGCAGGCAGTAGGAGACGATGCCGAGCTGCAGGATCGGCCGCTCCAGAAACGGAATGGCGACGGCGACGAGGGCAAGCGTGATCGCGAGGCCATTGCCCCAGAGCCAGCCCCGCAAGGCGGCCGACACCGTGTAGGAGGCCGCGTCGGCATAGAAGCGGAAGCCGTCCGCCTGCATCTGGCGGGCAATCTGCAGCGGCGACGGGATTGTGCCGTTGCCGGACGAGATGAAGGCGACAGCGAGCTGCCAGAGCAGCAGGACCACGACAAGCCCGGCCGCGCCATGGAGGAAGCCGGAACCGTTCAGGGCGCGGAGACGGTCGAGCGGGCGAAGCGCGAGCGCGGTCATGACGCCCCCTCCAGTTCCTCGATCTTCGATCCGAACAGGAGCTCGCTGAAGCGATCGCAGAGGCGGTGGAACTCCGGCGTGCGCATCATTTCCGGCGTGCGGGGGCGCGGCAGGTCGATCGCCAGCGTCTCGACGATCCGCCCCGGCCGCGCGGTCATCACCGCCACCATGTCGGACAGGAACACCGCTTCCGGGATCGAGTGCGTCACAAGCACGGTGGTCGTGCGTCTCTCCATCCAGATCCGCTGCAGCCCGAGATTGAGCCGCTGGCGCATCATGTCGTCGAGCGCGCCGAACGGCTCGTCCAGCAGCAGCGCCTTCGGCTGGTTGACGAGCGAGCGGGCAATGGCGACGCGCTGGCGCATGCCGCCGGAAAGCTGCGCCGGCCTTGCCTTCTCGAAGCCCTGCAGGCCGACCAGCGCGATCAGGTCGCGGATGGCGGCGTCCTGCCCCTTCATGCCGCTGATCTCGAGCGGCAGGCGGATATTGTCCTCGACCGAGCGCCAGGCGAGCAGGGAGGCGTCCTGGAAGGCAATACCGATCTCGTGGTTGGCGCGCGAGACGCCGGGCGACTTGCCATGGATGAGCGCGCTGCCATCGGTCGGCACGTCGAGATCCGCGAGGATGCGCAGGATCGTCGACTTGCCGCAGCCCGAAGGGCCGAGCAGCGACACGAAGGAGCCCGCCGGCGTGCGCAGATCCGCATCGTGCAGCGCCGTGACGGTGCGGCCCTGCAGCGAGAAGGTCTTGGAGAGGCCATAGAGCACGATGCCGCTGGCATCCCCGGCCGGACGCGACGAGGGGGTCGCATTCGGCTTCAGCTCGGACTTCACGTTGGACATCTCCATCGGAGGGTGCCTTTCGGTCGGCGGATGGCGCGGCGGCGGATGCCGGACGCGCCATGCCAGAATCAGGCCGGAGTCTTGGTGCGGAGCGTGTTCAGATAGTCGAGGTACTTGCTGTCGACACCTTCGAGCATGTTTTCGAGATCGCCGCCGCCGGCAGTCGTCCAGTGCTCCGGACCGCGGCCGAGCTCGACGCCGCGACGGGTGTGATAGTCCACCATGAAATCCTGGATCTCGAACTGCCGCTCGCCGCGCGACGTCACCTCGATCGCCCATTGCGCCAGCTGCGGCGCGGTTCGGTCCTTCTTGTTGGTGACGATGATGCGGATCGCCTGGACCGCGTAGATCCAGCGCTCGGTGCGATCGGCATAGCGCTGCCGCTGGGCATTCAGCGCCTCGATGATGGCGGGCGCCGTCACCAGGCCGAAGCCGACTTCCTCGGTGGCGATGATCTCGATCCGCCGCCAGAGCAGTTCTTCCGTCTCGAGGCCGCTCAGGTGCAGCTCGTAGGCGGCGAGGATCGCCTCTTCCAGCCAGCCGCGCCGGACGGACTTCTGGAAGACGGAGCGGACCTCGTCGACGGGATAGCCGTTGATGGTCTTGGTGCGGGACCAGACGTCCGCGCTCTGGTAGTTCTGGGTCATGCTGGGTTCCTGTCGAACGAAGGCCGTCGCTCCCCGGACAGGCAGGTCCGGGGCTTCGATCGTGGGCGGCCTGGCCGCCGCCGTGTCCTGGGGGAGGGTCCGGGGCGTTCCGGCATGCGCCGGACCGCCGCGGAACAAGGGTCTCAGAGCGTGGTCTTGCCCTGGAAGGCCTCTTCGAGGATCTCGTTGGTGAAGAGATCCTTCTTGGCGACGATGCCCGCCGTCGCCAGCGTGGCGATGGTCTCGTCGACAGCCTTGTCCGTCATCCAGAACAGGCCGTGCTTCTCGGTATCGGGCGTGACCATCAACTCGTTGGTCGCCGCGGCGGATTTCTCCTGCGCCGCCTGGTCGAGGCCGTTGCCCTTGCCATAGACGTCGACGGTCAGCTGCGCCGACAGCGCCGGGTTCTTGACCGCTTCCTGCCAGCCGCGGATGGCGCCGCGCATGAAGGCGACGACCTGGGCGCGCTTCTCCTTGTCCTTCAGCGTCTCCTCGGTCACGAGGTAGTTGCAGTTGAACATCGGGTAGCCGTAGTCGGCCATCAGCAGGTAGCTGACGTCCTGGCCCTTTTGACGCAACTGCACGACGTCGTCATTGGAGAAGCCGAAGAACGCGTCGAGTTCGCCGGAAACCAGCGGCGTGAAATCGTGCTGGGCGGGGACCGTGTTGACGCTGGCGGGATCGATGCCGTTGATCTTCAGGAAGGCGTTCCAGACGACCTGGTTGTTGGCCTGGATGCCGACCGTCTTGCCGACCAGGTCCTTCGGCGCCTTGAGGCCGGTCTTGGTCAGCGAGATGATGGAGGACGGCGACTTCTGGTAGTTGGTGCCGATGATCTTCAGCGGCGCACCCTTGGCAACCGCATTCGCCGTGTTGTCGGTGCTGTTCTGCCCGACCAGCGCCTTGCCGGAGATGACGATCGGCTCGGCCGAGACGCTGGGGCCGCCGGCGAGCAGGTCGACCGCGATGCCTTCCTGCTCGAAATACTTGTTGGCATCGGCGATGTATTCGCCGGCGAACTGGAAGTTCTTCACCCAGCCGAGCTGATAGGCGATCTTGCCAAGCTTCGGTGTATCGGCCAGGGCTCGCGATGTCACAAGGGCCGGAGCCGCCAGAGCGGCAGCGCCGATCTTGATGAAAGTCCGTCTATCCATTTCCACAGGCTCCGAAGGATGATGTGCGTTCGACGAGGAGTAGTCAGGGGTAGAGAAGATGGGCTTCATCGCCCGGAAATCAGCCCGTTACGGCCGGCAATGAACATCCTGTTACAGAAAGACTGTCACGACGTTCTAATTTGTACAATTGGGTCGGCTGCTGAAATGGTCGTCACGCGGAGCGTGGAAAACCCAAGCGAAAACAATGATCGTAGTCGCGCTGCCTAGCGAGGCGAGGCGCGGCTGATCATTCAGGCATCACTGTCTGTCGGGGCTGCGGGCGGGCTATTGGCCCGGGCGCTCCAGCCAGGGCAGTTCTAGCGTCGTATATTGTTCCGCGAGTTCCACGGCCCGCTTGGTGCGGTGGGCGACGGCGGCGACAAGCGCCTCGATCAGCGTGATGGCGGCGGCATTCGACATCGAGCCGAACTGGCGTTCGGCCCGGCAGAACAGGTTGATGTCGGCCAGCGGCGCAAGGGGCGACTGGTGGCTGTCGGTGATCGCCAGCACCTTCGTGCCGTGCGCGCGGGCAAGGCTCGCCAGCTGGATCACGTCGCGGATATAGTTCGGAAAGGCGATGGCGATCGCGAGATCGTCGCGGCCGAGCTCGGTGAACTGCCGCGCCACGCCGATCGCGCCGCCATAATTGGCGATCGAGGTGACGTTGCCGCGCAGCCGTTGCAACTCGTTGCACAGGATCGCCGCGCAGCTGGCGCCATTGTCGAGCCCGAACACGATGACGTTCCTGGCGGCAAGCACGGCATCGACCGCCTGGTTGGCGCGCTCGTCGCTGAGCCCGTCCATGGTGGTCTGGACGTTGGCGATGTCCTCGTTCATCGAGGCGCGGAACACGTCGAGGCTGGTCGAGGTGCGCGACACCTGCACCTGCAGCCGCTTGACCGGGTCGAAGGCCGGTTCGAAGCTGCGGATCAGTTCGGTGCGGAATTCGGCATAGCCGGAATAGCCGATGGCGCGTGCGAAGCGGTTCGCCGAGGCGACGGAAACATCAAGGTCCTTGACCGCCTCATGGATGCTGATCCGCGCGACCTTCACCGGCTCTGCCAGTACGAAATCGGCGAATTTCTGCAGCGCGCCCGTCATGTGCGGGTATTTCGAATGGATCCGTTCGGCGATCGAAATCAAGATGGCTCCATCGCACCTGCAATGCGCTCGCCGGCAGGAGCAAGCGCTACGGGTCCACTGTACGCTGCCGTACCAGGAATCGACCCGTCAATCCGTAGCGACTGACCAAGCAAAATCCAAGCCGGCGCGGATCCAAATCGGATTCGGAGCAGTCGGCCTGAACCCCAGCAAGCGGCGTTTCGTGGTCACCATGTGGTCACCAAAATGAACGCACCAATTCAGCGCTGAAGCTGCGTGGTGAAATTATCAATGATTTCAAGGAGGTTGGTGGTGCCGCTTACAGGATTCGAACCTGTGACCCCATCATTACGAATGATGTGCTCTACCAGCTGAGCTAAAGCGGCGTACCCGGGGATTCTGGTGGCGCCGCGAGGGGTGCCGTGAAATCCACGGGGTTCATAGCCACATTCGATCCGGGTTTCAAGCCTCCCCGATCGTTCTCCACCGCCTCACTGCAGACGCAGACGATCGGCCGGTTCGGTGTCGCGGTCCTCAACGCCCGGATCGTCCGGAATCGGCGCCACGACCGTCGCCGCGGGGCCGGCGGGACCGCCGTTCTTCGCCGCTGCCGGCGGGGTCGGCGCGGGCGCCCTGGCTGATTCCGGCGCGGGGGCGGGCGGCGCGGCGGGTTCCGGCGTCGGCGTGGGCGCTGGCACGGGGCTCGCCTCGATGACGAGCGGCTCGGTCGCTTCCGGTTCCTCGACGTCGAGCTCGATCGCCGGGCGCTGGTCGGCGGCGAGCGCCACCGTCGGCGTCCGCCATTCGAAGGCGTCGAGGCGGCCGGTGATGGGCGAAACCGGCGCCCAGGCCGGGAAGACATAGCCGTCGGCGGTCCATTGCGGATCGCGCGGCGCGCGCACGGCGCGCGTCAGCCATTCGCGCACATGGCCGCGATTGCCGTCCGGCCCTTCCTCGATCTCGGCCATCAGCAGGCAGAAGCGCTCGGTGCGGGCGGTATCGGGGATCGACGCCAGTTCGCGGCGGGCCAGCGCCCAGTCGCGCGCGTCGATCGCGGCGCGCGCCACCGCCAGGCGGCTCTCGACATGGCCGGGACGGAGCGCGGCGAGCTTTTCGGCCCGCTTCAGGCGCTCCTGCGCGGCGTCGCCGGGGCGGACATTGGCGTAGGCCTCGGCGAGTTCCGGATGCGGCTCGAATTTCCAGCTCGTCTCGATGACGCGAGCGGCGCGCTTGACGTCGGCCTGGCGGGCAAAGAGCCGGGCGGCCAGGGTCGCGGCCGGAACCAGGCCGGGCGCCAGCTTGACGGCTTCCTGCGCGGCGGCGCGCGCCTCTTCCGGATCGGAGGCCTCGATCTCCATGCCGCGCGCGGTCAAAAGCACGGCGCGCAGGCGATGCGCCGCGCCGCGCTCGATCAGCTTGGCATGCAGGTTGGAGCCGAGCGTCGAAAGCGCCGCCGACCATTCGCCCTTGGCGGCCTGGTCCTCGAACAGGGCGTTGCCGGCCCAGGCGAGGCTCGGCGCCGCCTTAGCGGCTTCCTCGGCATAGTGGCGAGCGGCCGCGTGCTCGCCGCTCCGCTGCGCCTCGACATAGAGGCCGCGCAGGCCGAGCAGCCGCGTCTCGGGATCGTCCAGCATGGTCTCGAAGGCGGTGCGCGCGCCGGCGCCGTCGCCGGTCAGCTGCGCCGCCTGCGCCGCGAGCAGCAGCGTCAGTGGCTCGTCCTTCAGGATCTTGCGCGATTCGACGGCGAAGCGCTTCGCCCGCTTCACGTCGCCGGCGCCGATCGCGATCATGCCGCGCGACAGCGCCCGGTAGCCGCGATCGCGTTTGCGCCCGGACAGCCAGCCGCCGAACAGTTTTGGCGCACGAAAGACGGTGGCAACGATCCAGAGCAGGATCGCCAGCGCGACGAACAGGGCGGCGAGGCTGACTGCGGCGACCATCAGGCTGGTCTGGTAGTCATAGCCCTGCCAGGTCAGCACGACATCGCCGGGCCGGTCGGCAAGCCAGGCGAAGCCCGCGGCGATCGCGAAGACGAGGGCGACATAGACGAGGATGCGGATCATCGTCGCTCCGTCAGTTGGGAGAATTCGCGGCGCCGAGGCCGGCGAGCGCGGTGTCGATGGTGATGCGGTTGCCGGCCTTGGCCGCCCAGTCGGCGAGCGGCGCCCGGGCGATAGCGTCGAGAGCTTCGCCCTCGCGCAGCGCTTCGGCGAGGTTGCCTTCCTTCACCGCCGCTTCCATGCGCGAGACGATGGCGGTGGCGGAAGGGCCGGCCATCGGGCCCGACGGCTTGACGCTGACCAGCGAGCTTGCCGAGGCCGCGAGCCGGTCGACGAGGCTGGCGCCGGGATCGACCTTGGCGGCGGCGATGCGGATCTGTTCGGCGACGGCCGGGAAGCTGGCGGCAAGCTCCGCCTTCGACGGCGCGCCGGTGGCGGCCAGAGGCTGCAGCGCGGCGAGCCTGCCGTCGTCGCTGCCGAGCGCGATGGCGGCGGCGAGCTCGTCGGTGAACGGGCCGGAACCCGTGGCCGCCTGGCGCAGCGCCGTCACCGCGATGACGCGGGCGGCGGCTTCCGTCTTCGGGTCGGCCGGCGGATGCGCCTCGACGGC
>JAFKJZ010000698.1 GCA_017305815.1 Hyphomicrobiales bacterium | reverse complement strand
TGCTCATCCTGTTCTTCTCGGTGACGCTCGACCTGACGCCGGTCTCCGGCCGCATCGACCTGCTCTATTATTTCGAGCCCGTCACCGGCTTCATGCTGATCGACAGCTGGCTGTCCGGCGAGGAAGGCGCGTTTGCCTCGGCCGTGTCGCACCTGATCCTGCCGACCATCGTGCTCGGCACCATCCCGCTCGCCACCATCGCCCGCATGACCCGATCGGCCATGCTCGAGATCCTCGGCGAGGACTACGTCCGCACCGCCCGCGCCAAGGGACTGTCGCCGTTCCGCGTCGTCGGCGTGCATGCGCTCCGCAACGCGCTGATCCCCGTCGTCACCGTGATCGGCCTGCAGGTCGGCGCGCTGATGGCCGGCGCGGTGCTGACCGAATACATCTTCTCCTGGCCCGGGATCGGCTCCTGGCTGATCGAATCTATCCAGCGCCGCGACTATCCGGTGCTGCAGGGCGGCATCCTGCTGGTTTCCGGCATCGTCATCGTGATCAACATCATCGTCGACCTTCTCTACGGCGTGCTCAACCCGAGCGCACCGTGACCGCCGCCGCGCCGGCGGCGAAGGCGCCACCCGGCCCCTTCGTCGCCTTCTTCCGCGACTTCTCGGAGAACCGCGCCGCGCTGGTCGGGTTGATCATCCTCGGCCTGCTCGTCTTCGTCGCCATCTTCGCCAACTTCCTGGCGCCCTATTCGCCGACCGAGCAGTTCCGCGAGTTCACCCGCATACCGCCCGCCTGGGTCGAAGGCGGCAACCGCGCCTTCCTGCTCGGCACCGACGAGATCGGCCGCGACATGCTCTCGCGCCTCATCTTCGGCGCCAGGCTGTCGCTGTTCATCGGCCTTTCCGTCGTGCTGGCCTCGATGGTGGTCGGCATCGTGCTCGGCCTCGTCGCGGCGTTCGCCCCCGGCTGGCCTTCAATCGTGATCATGCGGGCGATGGACGTCATCCTGTCGGTGCCGAGCCTGCTGCTCGCCATCGTCATCGTCGCCATCATCGGCCCCAGCCTGACCAACACGATCATCGCCATCACCGTCGTCTACCTGCCCTATTACGTCCGCCTGGTGCGGGCCTCGGCGCTGCAGGAGAAGACACGCGACTATGTGACGGCGGCCCGCGTCGGCGGCGCCGGCACGGTTCGCATCATGTTCAGGACGGTGCTGCCGAACTGCATGGCGCCGATCATCGTGCAGGCGGCGCTCACCATCTCGAACGCCATCCTCGAGGCGGCGGCTCTCGGCTTCCTCGGCCTCGGCGCCCAGCCGCCCTCGCCCGAATGGGGCGCGATGCTCGCCTCGGCGCGCGAATTCCTGCAATCGGCGCCCTGGATCGTCACCGAACCCGGCCTCGCCATCCTGATCACCGTGCTTGCCATCAACCTCGTCGGCGACGGCCTGCGCGATGCGCTCGATCCGAAGATGCGGAGGAGCTGACATGCCGCTTCTCGAAATTTCCGACCTCTCCGTCGACTTCAAGACCGCCGGCGGCCAGTTCCGCGCCGTCGACAACGTCTCGCTCACCGTCGATCGCGGCGAGATCCTGGCGATCGTCGGCGAATCGGGCTCCGGCAAGTCCGTCGCCATGCTGGCGGTGATGGGGCTCCTGCCCTGGACCGCCACGGTCACCGCCAGGACGCTCGCCTTCGACGGCCGCGACCTGCTGACGCTTTCGCCGCGCGAGCGGCGCCGGCTGGTCGGCAAGGACATGGCGATGATCTTCCAGGAGCCGATGTCGAGCCTCAATCCGTGCTTCACGGTCGGCTACCAGATCGGCGAGAGCCTGAAGGTGCATCTCGGCCTGTCGAAGAGCGAGCGCCGCCAGCGCTCGATCGAGCTCCTCAACGCCGTCGGCATTCCCGATCCCGAGCGCCGGCTTTCCGCCTTCCCGCATCAGCTTTCCGGCGGCATGAGCCAGCGCGTGATGATCGCCATTCCAGGCGCAGATCCTGGAGCTGCTCGTCTCGCTGCAGCGCGAGACCGACACCGGCCTCGTGCTGATCACCCACGACATGGGCGTCGTCGCCGAAACAGCGGAGCGGGTCTCCGTCCATTATGCCGGGCAGAAGATCGAGGAGCAGCCGGTCGGCCCGCTGTTCTCCGATCCGCATCATCCCTACACGGCGGCGCTGCTCGCGGCGCTGCCGGAGCGCGCGACCGGCAGGCACCTGCCGTCGATCCCCGGCGTCGTGCCCGGCCAGTTCGACCGGCCGCCGGCCTGCCTGTTCGAGCCGCGCTGCCGCTTCGCCACCGATCGCTGCCGCACCAAGGCGCCGCCGCGCCAGGGCGCGATGGCGGGCTTCGCGCTCTGCCATTATCCGCTGACGCATGGCCGCCCGATCGGCCATCCCCATCCCGAAGGCAGGGAGGTCGCGGCATGAACGCGCCCGTCATCCTGGAGGCCAGCAAGCTGGCCCGCTACTATTCGGTCGCCCGCGGCGCCTTCAAGCCCGCCGCCACCGTCCGGGCGCTCGCCGAGGCGAGCTTCACGCTTCAGGCCGGCAAGACGCTGGCGGTCGTCGGCGAATCCGGCTGCGGCAAGTCGACCCTCGCCCGCCTCGTCACCATGATCGAGGAACCGAGCGCCGGCCAGCTGGTGATCGGCGACACGGACATCGTCGGCGCCGACAAGGCGGCTCTGCGGAAGCTGCGCACCGAGGTGCAGATCGTCTTCCAGAACCCCTATGGCTCGCTCAATCCGCGCCAGAAGATCTTCGATGCGCTGGCCGAGCCGCTGATCATCAACCGCAAGGAGATGAACGCCTACCAGCGCAAGACGGCGGTGCTCGACATGCTGAAGCGGGTCGGCCTGCGTCCCGAACACGCCGACCGCTATCCGCACATGTTCTCCGGCGGCCAGCGCCAGCGCATCGCGATCGCCCGCGCGCTGATGCTGAAGCCTAGGATTCTCGTCCTCGACGAGCCCGTCTCCGCGCTCGACGTCTCGGTGCAGGCGCAGGTGCTCAACCTGCTGGTCGAGCTGCAGGAAAATCTCGGCCTGTCCTACCTCTTCATCAGCCACGGCCTGTCGGTCGTGCGGCACATGGCCGACGAGATCCTCGTCATGTATCTCGGCCGCGTCGTCGAACGCGCGCCGCGGGAAAAGCTGTTCGAGCAGCCGCTGCATCCCTATACGCAGGCGCTGCTCTCGGCGACGCCGATGGCCGATCCGGAACGCCAGCGCGAA
>JAFKJZ010000462.1 GCA_017305815.1 Hyphomicrobiales bacterium | reverse complement strand
CGACCGCGCCGCGCTTCAGGCCGGCGCCAGCGACGTCTCGACCAGACGCACCCAGTAGGATGCGCCGATCGGCAGGGCGTCGCCGTTGAAGTCGTAGGCCGGGTTGTGCAACCCGGCCGAGTCGCCATTGCCGATGAAGATGAAGGCGCCCGGCCGCTTCTCCAGCATGTAGGAGAAGTCCTCGCCGCCCATCATCGGCGCCACGTCGCGATCGACGCGATCGCCGCCGACGATCTCCGAGGCGATATCGCCGGCAAAGAGGGTGTTGGCGACATGGTTGACCGTCACCGGATAGTTGCGGTCGTAGTCGACCTCGATGCTGACGCCATGGGCGGCGCCGATGCCGGCGGCGATCTCGCGGATCCGCCTCTCGGCGAGATCCCGCATCTCCGCCTTCAGCGTGCGGACCGTGCCGCCGAGAGCAGCGGTCTGCGGAATGATGTTGTGCGCCTCGCCGGCGTGGAACTTCGTCACCGAGACGACGACGGATTCGAGCGGATCGACCGAGCGGGACACGATCGTCTGCATCGCCTGCACCAGTTGCGCACCGATGACGATCGGGTCGAGGCTCAGATGCGGTTTGGCGGCATGGGCGCCGAGACCGGCGATGCTGAGGTTGAACTCGTCCGTCGCCGCCATGATCGGGCCCGGCCGGATCGCGAACTTGCCGAGGTCGAGGCCCGGCATGTTGTGCATGCCATAGACCTCGTCGATGCCGAACCGCTCCATCAGCCCGTCCTCGACCATGGCCCGGCCACCGCCGCCGCCCTCCTCGGCCGGCTGGAAGATGACGACCGCGGTGCCATCGAAATTGCGGGTCTCGGCCAGATACTTGGCGGCTCCAAGCAGCATCACCGTGTGGCCGTCATGGCCGCAGGCGTGCATCTTGCCAGGGATCGTGGAGCTATAGGGCTTGCCGGTGATCTCCGTCAGCGGCAGCGCGTCCATGTCGGCGCGCAGCCCCACCGTCCGGCCGCCCTCGCCGCGCCGGCCGCGGATGACGCCGACCACGCCGGTGCGGCCAAGGCCGGTCACGACCTCGTCGACGCCGAACTCCCGCAACCGCGCAGCCACCGAGGCGGCGGTCCGATGCACGTCGTAGAGGATTTCCGGATGCTGGTGCAGATCATGCCGCCACGCGGCCAGCTCGTCCTGATATTCGGCGAGACGATTGACGATCGGCATTCCGGAACTCCGCAGGATCTACAGCACGAAGCCCCACTCTAGCTGCAGCGCAGCAAGAAATCACGATCCGGTTTGCTTTTCCCATGCACTCAACCCTGACGGGGATTCGGCCCATCCGGGTCCCGGTCCTCCGGCTCCGAATGATCGTGCTGCGGATGGGCCGGGCTGCGGGCGTGGCTCTCCGACCGCGTGTAGGAATGCCGAGCGCGGCCGCTCGCATGCGCGTTGCCATGCGCCTCCGCGAAAACCGGACCATCGCGATGGAAACTTCCGCGTGCCGAGGCATGTCCCGGTCCCGACGAGGCGCCGAAGCTCTCCGAAAAGAACTGGCCGTCGCCAAAGCCCTGCCAGAAGCCGGCCCAAGGCCCGTCCTCCTCCGCACTGGGCGGGCCCTCCGGATCAAACGGCGCCTCGATCATCCGCGTAGCGGCGCCGAGCCCGGCCAGCGTGGCCTCCACGGCCGGATCGGGCCGAATGCGCAGGCGCTCGCCGACGATCTCGATCGGCAATTGGCGATTGCCGATATGCCAGGCGATGCGGCTCAGCTGGGCCGGGCTGGCGGCTGATATCTCGACCAGCGGTTCGGCGGCGGCCTCGACCGCGATGATGCGGCCATCCTCGAGCAGCAGCCCGTCGCCCTGGCGCAGGCCGAGCGCCATCGGCAGGTCGAGCAGAAAGGACACGCCGGCCCTGCCCGATATGGCGAGCCGGCGGCGATGGCGCGCGTCATAGTCGAGCAGGATGGTGTCGGCCGGGGGGCCGGTCCAGGAACCGGCGGGAAGAACGGCGGTTGCGCGGATCATCGGGCGCCTCATCACGACAGGCCGGTCCCGAACATGATGTCGGCCCGGCGATTTCCGACGCGCCGCCTGCCCCGCACGCGGCGGTCCATGCCCCCAATCTAGGCCATAACGCTACGTCATACCATGACGCCATGCAAAGCCGGCGTGCCGCCACGCTGATCCACGAGCTGATTCACTTGCCAGATTCCGCGGATTTCCTTGCGAAAGCCTGTCCGCGCGGCATCCGGATCCCACAGAAATTTCCACTCTGGTTCCAAGGACTTCGGGATTGTGATCGGTCCTGGCCGAATGGTCGCTTTGCCAATCGAGCCCCAGATCGGTTATTCAGGTCGGACGCGCCGGCCCCGTCGGTACTGCGACCTCCCCGAGACGGACAAAGCCAGACATGCACTTCGTGACCCGATCGATCGCCCGGTTCTTCGCACTCATCCTGCTGATCGGCCTTGGCGTGAACGCGGCATCCGCAGTGGAAACGCCCTACGTCGTCGTCGACATGGACAGCGGCAAGGTGCTGGCGGCGCGCAATCCGCACCAGGAATGGTATCCCGCCTCGGTCACCAAGCTGATGAACGCCTATGTCGTGTTCAAGGCGCTGCGCGCCGGCAAGCTGACGCTGGCGAGCCAGATCATCGTCTCGCGCCACGCGCTCGACGAGCCGCCGAGCAAGATGGGCTTCAAGGTCGGCACCGTCATCGACCTCGACAATGCGCTGAAGATGATGCTGGTCCACTCGGCCAATGACATCGCCATGGCGATCGGCGAGACGGTCGGCGGCAGCGAGGAAGGCTTCGTCGCCATGATGAACGCCGAAGCGGCTCGCCTCGGCATGACGAATACCCATTTCATCAATCCGAACGGCCTGCCCGGCGAAGGCCAGTACACCACGGCGCGCGATCTCGCCGTGCTGGCGCGGGCACTCTGGACCGAGTTTCCCGAGCGGCGCGAGCTCTACGGCATCACGGCGATCCGTTCCGGCAAGCGCGTGCTGAAATCGGCCAACTCGCTGCTCGAGCGCTATCCGGGCTCCAGCGGCATGAAGACCGGCTTCATCTGCGCCTCGGGCTTCAACGTCGTGGCGACCGCATCGCGCGACGGCCACACGCTCGCCGCCGTCGTTCTCGGCGCCAGCACCGCCAAGGAGCGCGCCGAGCTGACGGCTCGTCTGCTGAACCAGAGCTTCGGCAGCCTGGCGCTTTCCGGCAGCCGCCCGTCGCTCGCCAGCTTCCGCGGCGCCTCGCCGGTCGAAGGCGCGATCAACATGCGCGAGGATATCTGCAGCAAGAAGGATCGCGGCGAGCATGAGGCGGAGACAGCCGCCACGCCGAACCTGCCGAGCGCGCTGCAGCCGCGCGTCAAGCTGATGGAGCCCGTCGTCGTTTCGACGCTCGGCGTCCGCAACCCGGACGGGTCGATCAAGCCGGCCGCCGTCGCCGAAGCCGAGGACGAAGCGGCCGCCGCCGCGGCCGCGGCCGCCAAGCTCGAGAAGAAACAGAAGGGTAAGGCTGCGAAAAAGAAGGATGGCGAGAAGAAGACGGCCACCAAGCCCGTCCCCAAGCCGGTGAAGAAGGCCGACGAGAAGCCGGTCAAGGCGAAGGCGCCGGCCAAGCCGAAAATCGAGCTCGGCGTGCCGTTCGATTCGACCGACGTCGCGCCGCTGCCGGATTCCGCCCTCGCCGTCACGCAGTGATGCCCACGGCCCGTTCCGTGGCCCAGTTCCCGATCCCGCCATGCCCCAGCAAACCGAAGCCCGCCCCGCCCGCCAGCGCCCGAAGCCGATTCCGCTCACCGTGCTGACCGGATTCCTGGGCGCCGGCAAGACGACCCTGCTGAACCGCCTCCTGCGCGACCCGACGCTGGCCGGCACAGCCGTCATCGTCAACGAATTCGGCGAGATCGGGCTGGACCACCTGCTGGTCGGCGAATCCGAGGATGGCATCATCGAGCTTTCCTCCGGCTGCCTCTGCTGCACCATCCGCGGCGAGCTGGTCACGACGCTCGAAAACCTGCTGCGCGCGCTCGACAATCACCGCATCGAACGTCTGGACCGGGTCGTGATCGAAACCACCGGCCTCGCCGATCCGGCGCCCGTGCTGCAGAGCGTGCTGCTCCACCCCTATCTCTCGATGCGCTACCGGCTCGACGGCGTCGTCACCGTGGTCGATGCCGTCAACGGCGCGCACACCCTCGACATCTCGGACGAGGCGAACCGGCAGATCGCCGTCGCCGACCGGATCGTGCTGACCAAGACGGACCTCGACGAAGCCGACCCGGCCATCCGCGACCGCATCTTCGCCCTGAACCCCGGCGCGAAGGTCCTCGAGGCCGGCCGCGACGACGTCCAGCCGGCGGATCTGTTCGATACGCAGCCCTTCACCACCGAGGGAAAGATCGCCGACGTCGTCGGCTGGCTGGCGGCCGAGGCGCAGGATCACGCCGGCCACCACCATCATCACCACGACCACCATGGGGATCATGGGCACCACCATGATCACGGCCATGACCATCATGGCCACGCCCACCCGCAGGCGCACGACGTCAACCGCCACGATGCGCGCATCCGTTCGTTCACGGCGACGCGCGCAACGCCGATCTCCCGCCATGCCCTCGATGATTTCCTCGACCGGCTGGCCCGCGAGCACGGCCCGAGCCTGCTGCGGCTGAAGGGGCTGGTGCAGACCGCCGACGCGCCGGACCGGCCGCTGGTGATCCAGGCGGCGCAGACGATCTTCCATCCGCCTGCCCGGCTCCCGGCCTGGCCGAGCGACGACCACCGCTCGCGACTGGTGCTGATCGTGCGCGATCTCCCCGAGGCAGCCGAGCGCGCCATCGTCGGCGCCTTCTCCGACCTGCCGCAGACCGACACGGCGGATGCAACAACGATCGCCGACAATCCACTCGCCATTTCGGGCTTTTCCGGCGTCTTCCGGCCCTAGCGCCATTCCGGTCATCCCCGCAAAAAGGACTTCGGAAAAATCGCCGAACCCGAGCGGGAACTGAACGGAAAAATCGCCGTTGAGGCTGCAGATGCAACCGGAAGGAGACCCAAGATGTCGATGAAAATTGCCGTCGCCGCCGTGTCGATTGCCGCTTTCCTGCCGCTGATCCCGATCGAGGCGCAGGCGGTTACGCAGTCCGCAGCGAAGAACATCTGCATCAACCAGGCCGCCATCAAGCACAACTCGCTGCGCGGCAACGTGCATATCAATCGCGCCAGGATCCACAGCAACACCTATGAATTCGGGCTCGTGATCAACGACGCGCAGTTCAACTGCATCGTCACCAAGGGCGGCAAGGTCCGCTATCTCGGCTGACGCGGAAGCCCCTGGCGGATCCGGATCGCTCCGGCATCATGACGCTCCCGTCACGATGGAGCGATTCGGTCCGCCATGGTTCATGTCCTCACCCTTTGCGGCAGCCTGCGCGCGGCGTCCTCCAACCGGTCGCTGCTGCGCGCCGCCGAACTGATTGCGCCGGCGGGAGTGACGTTCGAACACTACGAGGGCATCGGCGAACTGCCGCATTTCAATCCGGACATCGAGGCCGGGCCGCTTCCCGTGCGGGTCGCGACGCTGCGCGCCCGCGTGGATAATGCCGACGCCCTGCTGATCTCCTGCCCGGAGTATGCGCGCGGCATCCCCGGCGCGTTCAAGAACGCGCTCGACTGGCTGGTCGGCGGTCATGAATTCCCCGGCAAGCCGATCGCGCTCTTCAACGCCTCGCCCCGCGCCTCCGACGCGCAATCACAGCTTCGCCTGGTTCTGACGACAATGTCGGGCCGCGTCGTCGACGAGGCGGCAATCAGCGTCGCCCTGATCGCCAAGGGCATGGAGGCAGAGGCGATCGCGGCGGATCCGGCTCTCCGGCCCACGATCGAGACGGGCCTCGCGGCGCTTCTTTCGGCCGTTCAGTCCGACTGAGCCACGCGCGTGCCGCGCTCGATGACGAAGCGCAGGATGGTGCGGCCGGCCTCCTCGAACCGCTCCTGCCGCACAAGCAAATGACCGTCCTCCTGGCAGAGATGCGGGAGATCGATCGCCGCCATCGGATCGGTCGCCTCGACCCGCAGCCGTTCGCCCGGCGCCATGCCGGCAAGATGCTTGCGCGCCTTCAAGACCGGCAGGGGACAGGCGATCCCGCGCGCATCCAGAAAGCGGTCGGCATCCGCGCCGCGCGTCGCTTCGGCTTCGTCCATCATCTCGTTCGGCGCATCCTGTCTCTGCCGGCTCCCCGGCCGGCGAACGCTTTCTTAAAGCAGAACGCCCTAGAAGGTGAACCCGGTCCCCGAACGCGATCCTGATCCAGGAGCCCTGCCCGTTGCGTGTTTCCTTCGTCGGCATGGTCGAGCGCCTTGCGCCGGCGGCGCTGCGCGCCCGGCTTTCCCGCTTCGCCGCCATCGCGGACAACATCGTGACGGGCCGCGACGACCGCGCCGTGGCGCAGCGCATGGCGCTGACCGCCTTCACCATCCGCGTGCTCTCCGCCGTCATCGCCTATGTCAGCCAGGTGCTGCTGGCGCGCTGGATGGGCGATTTCGAATATGGCGTCTATGTCGTCGTCTGGGTCGGCGCGGTCATCATCGGCGGCCTCGCCTGCCTCGGCATCCAGACCGCCGTCGTCCGCTTCGTGCCGGAATATGCGGCGCGCAACGAACTGGCGCTGCTGCGTGGCATCCTGATCGGCAGCCGCGTGCATGGCCTCGCCACCGCGACGCTGATCGGCGCCATCGGCCTGGTCGGCATCTTCCTGTTCCGCGATCAGATCGCCGGATACTACGTCATGCCGCTCTATCTGGCGGCAATCTGCATTCCCATGCTGGCGATCGGCGAGATCCAGGACGGGCTGGCGCGCGGCTTCAACTGGGCCGACCTGGCGCTCTGGCCGACCTTCATCATCCGCCCCGTCCTGATCATCGCCTTCACCTTCGCCGCGCTCGAAATGGGCGCCGTTCCCGACGCGACCACGGCGATGACGACGGCGATCCTCGCCACCTACCTGACCAGCCTGCTGCAGATGGCGGCGCTGGCCTATCGCACGCGCAAGGTGGTGGCCCCGGGCGTCCGCCACTATCGCTCCTTCACCTGGATCGCCGTCGCCTTCCCGATCTTCCTGGTCGAGGGCTTCTTCAACCTGCTCACCAACGTCGACATCCTGATCGTCGGCCAGCTGCGCGCGCCGGAGGAAGTCGCCGTCTATTTCGCCACGGTGAAGACGCTGGCGCTGGTGCATTTCGTCTATTTCGCCGTCCGCGCCGCCACCATGCAGCGCTTCTCGCAATATTACGCCTCCGGCGACCGCGTCCGCTTCGAAGCGACGGTGCGCGATTCGCTGCACTGGACCTTCTGGCCCTCGGTCGTCGCCGTCCTCGTCCTGCTCGCCTGCGGCCGCTTCCTGCTGTCGATGTTCGGCGAAAGCTTCGTCTCCGGCTTTCCGCTGATCTTCATCTTCGCCGCCGGCCTGCTCGTCCGCGCCGCCATCGGACCGGCGGAAAGCATCCTGACCATGGCCGGCGAACAGCGCATCTGCGCCGCCGTCTATGCCGGCACCTTCCTGGTCAACCTGATCCTGAACTACACGCTGATCCCGCATTTCGGGCTGGAGGGCGCGGCGATCGCCACCTCGCTGGCGCTCTGCCTCGAGACGCTCGTCGTCTACCTGGCGGTGCGCTGGCGGCTGAAGCTGCGCTGCTCGATCCTGCATGTGCTGGGGCCGCGCGGCACGATCCGCCTGGCGCCGCGCCCGGAGAGCCCGTCGTGAGCGAGGCGGCGGCCCAGGCTCCGGCCACGGACCTGACCGCCCGCGCGGCCGAGGACAATCCCTTCTTCACCGCCGGCATCCTCGGCGCGGCTCGACAACATCTCGGCGATGCCAGGGTGACGGTGGCCGAAATCACCGATGCCGCCGGCCAGACCATCGGCCTGGCGCCGATCCGGCCGACACGGCTCGGCCGCGTCGTGCCGGCGATGGCGGTCTGGGTACACCCGCATGGCCCGCTCGGCACACCGCTGCTCGACGCCGGCGCGATCGACGAGGCCGCGGCCGGACTGCTCGCCGCCATGGATGGCGGCCGACCGGGCCGGGCCATCCTCGAATTTCCCTATCTGCCATTGGCAGGCCCCGTCGCCGACGCGCTCCGCCGCCAGGCCGGACTTGCGGGTCGCCCCATCGCCGTGCTCGCGGCGCACCGCCGTGCCAAGCTGGAGCGGACTGGCACGGACCCCACGGCCTTCCTGCAGACGATCTCGACCAAGAAACGCCGGGAACTGACGCGGCAATGGCGCCGCCTCGGCGACCTCGGCGCCGTGACGGTCGAGCATATCTCGGATCCGGCCCAGCACGCCGATACGCTCGAAGACTTCTTCGCGCTGGAGGCGAGCGGCTGGAAGGGCCGACGCGGCACCGCGCTGGCGCTGCGCCCGCGGGAAAAAGCGTTTGCCCGGGCCGCCGTCGCGGGCGGCGACGCTGTGATCTACGCCATCCGGCTCGATGGCCGCGCCGTCGCCATGCTGGTCAGCTTCCGGGCCGGCGCCAGCGCCGTCACCTGGAAGATCGCCTATGACGAGGCCTATGCCCGCTTCTCGCCCGGCGTCCATGTCATGCTGGAAGGGTCGAAGGCCCTGCTCGCCGACCCGGCCGTGGAGCGGATCGATTCGATCGCCGTCGCCAACCACCCGATGGTCGATCCGATCTGGCCGGACCGGCTGGAGATCGGCACGCTTGTGATCGGGCCGAAGGGCGGCGGAATCGGTTACGAGACGGGTCTGGCCCTGGCGAGGCTGGAACTAACCCTGCGTCCGATCGCCCGCCGCTTCTTGCGCGCCACCCGCAGGAAGGCCGAGGCGGTGAAGGCCCGGCTCAGGCGATCCCCATCAGCCGCATCGCCACAAGGCTGATCACGCCAAGGGCGGCGAGCGACAGGACAACCGTCGCCGTCACCCGCATGCCGGCCCGCGCCACCGAGCGGACATCGACGCCGAGCCCGAGCGCCGCCATGGCAAGCACCGTCAGGAAACCCGAGACCGGCGCGGTATGGGCGACGACGACATCCGGGATCAGGCCGGCCGAACGCAGCATGCCAAGGCCGATGAAGCCGAGGATGAACCACGGCACCATGTGGCGCAAATTGGGACGGCCGGCGTCGATGCGGGCGCCGTCGATCCGGCTCTGCGCACCTGCGGCACCGCATAGACGGTGAGGCCGGCGAACACGCCATATTGCGTCACCGACAGGCCAAAGACCGGCATCAGCAGCGGAAGCGTCAGCACGACGACGACGCCGAGCACGGCGGTGAAGGCGATGGCGGAAGCCACATCCTCGCCGTCGGCATGAATGACTGGAGCCGTGGCGGCGATGGCGGAATTTCCGCAGATCGAGTTGCCGCAGGCGATCAGGATCGCCATACCGCGATCGAGGCCCATCGTCCGGCCGATGCCGTAGCTGACGAGGATCGCGCAGGCAACGACCACGGCGACGCCCACGAGCAGGGTCATGCCCTGCGCGGCGACGACAGAGGCGCTGATCGAAACGCCGAGCAGCATGACCGCCACCTCGAGCAGCGTCCGCGCGCTGAACGTGACGCCCGGCAGGAATATGGCGCCCGGCCGCCAGAGCGAGCGCACCGCCACGCCGAGCAGGATGGCGAGCACGACGCCGTCGAGCCAGGCACGTCCGAGAAACGACGCCTCGACATGCTCGATTGCGAGGGCGGCCACCGAGACCGCCGCAGTGAGGGCGAGTCCGGGGCCAAGGGCCTGCAGACGCGACGGGAGAGTACGAAGGGAAATCATCATGACGGCAGGATGATCCTGCCCAATCATGCATTCCATTTCGAAATATATTACTGTTCGTTCGACCCAATCGAACAAACAATGCCATGACCCTCGACCAGCTTAGAATTTTCATCGCGGTCGCCGAGCGCGAGCATCTGACCCGCGCGGCGGAGGCGTTGCGGCTGACGCCCTCGGCGGTGAGCTCGGCGATCCATGCGCTCGAGGCCCGCTATGACGCGCGGCTGTTCGACCGCGTCGGACGGCGGATCGAACTCACCGAGGCGGGCCGGGTTTTCCTGGTCGAGGCGCGGGCCACGATCGCCCGGGCGCAGGCGGCGGAACTGGCGCTTGCCGAACTGGGCGGGCTGCTGCGCGGCACGCTGGAGGTGCAGGCGAGCCAGACCATCGCGAGCTATTGGCTGCCGTCCGCGCTGGTGCGCTTCCGCGCCGCCTATCCCTCGCTCGGCATCCATCTGCAGATCGGCAACACCGAGACCGTGCGCCATGCCGTGCATGAGGGCCTCGCCGAAATCGGCTTCATCGAAGGCGAGATCGACGACCCGGCGCTGGCGACGCGCGCGGTCGGCGAGGACCGGCTGATTCTCGTCACGACGCCCGGCCATGCCCTGGCCCGGGCCGCGACGGTTGGCCCCGAAGAGATCGCCGCCACACGCTGGGTAATGCGCGAACGCGGCTCCGGCACGCGCTCGGTGTTCGAGGCGGCGCTGACGGCGCGCGGCATCCAGCCGGAGAGGCTGCAGGTCGACATGGAACTGCCCAGCAACGAGGCCGTGCGCGCCGCCGTCGAAACCGGCGAGCACGCCACTGTCGTCTCCGAACTGGTGGCGAGCCCGCATATCGAGGCCGGCAAGCTGGCGCGTGTCGCCTTCGAGATGACGCCGCGCGCCTTCCGCATGGTCTGGCACAAGGAGCGCTACCGCTCGAAGGCGGCGCGCGCACTGGAGACGCTGCTGTCGGAGCCGACTAGCGGTTGACGACGGCGCCGCCGATCGAGACGACCGTGCTGCCATCGGCGGGCAGCGGGCCGCCGCCGACGACGGCCGGGCGCTCATAGGGCTTGGCCAGCACGAGCGACCAGTAGACCTTGTACTTGCTGTTCGGCGCATAGGCCGTGCCGATGCCGATCTTGGTGACACCCGGCTTCAGCATGTTGGCATTGTGGTGGGGCGAATCGCGCCAGCCGGAAAACGCCTCGGCGAGCGTGCGATAGCCGGCGCCGACATTTTCCGCCGCGATGCCGGCGTCGAAGCCGGAAGCCGCGAGGCGGCGCTGGAAGCTGCCGCCGACGTCATGGTTCACCTTGTCGGCCTTGGCCATGGCGCGCGCCTGGTCGGCGGCCATCTTGTTCAGCAGCGGGTCGACGGTGACGGTGCCGAGGCCCTTGTTCATGCGATAGCCGGAGATGAGGCTGGCGGCCGCCTGCGGGTCGACAGTGGCGCCGGCGGAATCGATCCGGTTGTAGAAGACCGGCGATTTCGGCGTGGTGTCGACGACCGTTTCCGAACAGCCGGCCAGTACGGCGGCGGCGGTCAGTGCGGCAAGCAGCGGGGGCAGGCGCCGGGAAGAGAGGGGCATGGAACGGCCTCGGGGGTAAGGGACGCGGTGACGTCTGGAATAGTCAGGAAACGCTAACGAACTGCGAGCGACAAGCGACGCAGAAGAAGAAGGGTCGGCGGCGGCTCAGCCGGGGAGCGCCACGTCAGCCTCCTTCAGCTTGCCCAGGATGGCGAAGCGCAGATCGGACTTGACGGTGGCGCCGGTGGCGATGTCGGCGAGATAGCAACGCAACTCGAAATCGAGCGACTTCTCGCCGAAGTTCAGGAACAGCACGATCGGCTCCGGATAGCGCAGAACGAGCGAATGGCCCTTGGCGCATTCGAGGAGGATGGCCTTGACCTGCTCGGCATCGGCCAGCTTGCTGACCGTCACCGGCACGACGACGCGCCCCGAACGATCGCGCAGCACCATGTTCTTGACGACGCCGGTGATCAGGCTCGAATTCGGCACGATCACGGTGGCGCGGTCGAAGGTCTCGATCTCGGTGGCGCGCACGTTGATCCGCTTGACCGTCCCCTCCTCCGCGCCGACCGTGATCCAGTCGCCGGCGCGGATCGGCCGCTCGGCCAGCAGGATCAGTCCGGAGACGAAATTGTTGACGATCGCCTGCAGGCCGAGACCGATACCGACGGACAGCGCACCGGGGACGATCGCGATGTTGGAAAGGTCGAGGCCGGCATAGCCGAAGGCGAGCGTCGCCGCGAAGATCATCCCGACATAGCCGAAACTGGTGCGGATCGAATTGCGCAGGCCGGAATCGAGCCGCGTCGTCGGCAGGAAGCGAGTGTCGAGCCAGTTCTGGATCGAACGCGTGATCACCAGGCCGACGATGAAGACGGCGATGCCGGCGACCAGCGTCGAGAGCGAGATGGTGATCGAGCCGATCTTGAAGCCGAAGAAGAGCTGGCGGATCGTCTCGAACAGCCCGGAGGAATCGACGCCCCACTGCGCCACGATGGCGAGACAGGCGAAGCTGATCAGCACGAGGTGCGCGACGCCATTGGCCAGCACGCCGGCCTGCGTCACCGAGCGCGGCGCGAAGCCGACGGAACCGATCAGGCGACTGCCGACGACGCCGTCGCGACGGAACGAGGCGGCGGTGATCTCGTCCGTCAGCTTCATCAGCAGGTAGAGCAGCGAGATGACGACCGTGATCCACACCGTCTGCGTGGTGATGAAGCGGCCAAGCGCGACATAGCCCATCACGTTGGCGACGATGGCGATGCCGGCCGAAAGGCCCGCGATGATCAGCGCGATGCGGCCGAGGCCGTAGTCCTCGTCGGCGGGATCGTCGTTCTCTTCATCCTCCGGCGTACCCCGCCGGGTCAGCACGCGAACCATGCTGATGATCAGCACCGCGATGGCGATCGACAGCACGCCGTCGAGCGCGATGACGAACTGCAGCGACGCCAGCGTCACCTTGGCGAAGCTCTGGTGCACGACCACCAGCGCCTCGAGCGCGGCAATGGCGACCGAGATGTGGAAGGCGCGGGTGGATACCGCGTCGTCGAGATCGACCATCCGCCAGGTGCTGCGCGTCGGCGCCAGGAGGGCGCGCGACACGCCGAAGGCGAGCGAGAAAAAGACGACCGCCGCCGTGGTCGCGGTCCAGAGCAGATCGATCCGATAGGGCATCAGATCGAGCGCCTTCAGGATCGACTGCACGCCAGTCAGCACGATGAGCGGCAGGAAGGCGTTGACCGCGACGATGGCCGCCGCCGACATCACCTTGGTGCGCATCGTCGGCTGCTGGTCGGCGGTCGGCCGGCGCAGCTTGGAAAGCAGGAAGCGCCGACCCGGCACCAGCACCATGACGATCAGCGCCAGCAGGCTGACGAAGATCGCGATTACCGAGCGGTCGCTGCGGTTGGCGATCACCGTCGCCCATTCGCCGACGACCGAGCCGGAACGTCCGGCAATCGCCGGCACGTCGGTGGCGGCGTCGCCCCAGAGCCCGGGATCGATCAGGCTGGAATTGCGCTCGAGCAGCGCGGCGGTAAAGCGGGTGCGCCGGCGCTCGGAAATCTGCGAAATCGTATAGGAGCCGTGGGTGGCGACCGCGAGCGCCTGCTTCTGGAAGCCGGCGAGATCGGCAAGCTGCTGCTCGGCCTGCTGGCGATTCTCCTTCGCCGCGTCCGATTCCGTCGCGTCGGCCGCGCCGGTCGGCTTCAACTGGTCGACCTGGGCTGTGGCGGCCTCGACCTTCGGCGCCAGCGCGTCGGCCAGAGCGTTGGCCGCCGTGACGATATCGGTCGTGTCCTGCTTGAACCGCTTGAAGTCGGCGTCCGTCAGGCCGTCGCCATCGATGGCGGCGTCCATCTTCTCGAGCGCCATGTTCCAGGCATTGATCTGCTTCTGCGGATCTTCTGGCTGCGCCCAGGCGGATCCCGCCGCCAGCACGCCGAACAGCCACGCGGCGACGACGAGGCAAAGGAAGGCGGCGACCGCGCCACGGGACGTATCGACGGAAGCCGGCCGGCGGCTGGGGGAGGCAGCGCTGAACAAGCAGATCTCCAGCAGGGCAATGCACCGCATCATGCGGCTGCCTGAGCTATAGGAGTAAAGATGACGAGAATAGGGAGTTAGGACGCAATCGACACGTCATGCAAGCGGCGCAGGATGCCCGTCACGGGTGGCGTCGCGACGGCGGCACCCCATATGGGACGATCGAAAGACCGCAGAGGATCCGCCGCTTGCCCGCCGACCCCGCCCCCGACGACGCGACGACCGCCTTCTTCCGGACGCGCTCCGCCTCGGCGATCCTGGCCGATCTCGACACGGTGCTGAAGAAGGAGCGCGTCAGCCTCGGCGACATGGTCGATGCGCTCGGCGAAGCGGGTCTCGGCCTCTCCATCCTTATGTTGGCGATGCCTTCCTTCATCCCGATTCCCGGCCTGCCGACGGGCTTCGTCTTCGGCACGGCGCTGGCGATCCTGTCGCTGCAGATTCTCGCCGGCGCCGACCGGCTGCGCCTGCCGCAATGGCTGCGCCGGCAAAGCCTGCCGCGCGGGCCGGTCGTCAGCGGTGGCGCCTGGATCGCGCCCTGGTTCCGGCGTGTGGAATGGATGCTGCGGCCGCGCTTTGCCTTCCTGTCCGGCCGGCTGGCACCCTTCATCCTCGCCGTGCCGATCTTCGTGCATGCCGTGATGATCCTGCTGCCGATCCCGCTCGGCAACCAGTTGCCGGCGCTCGCCGTCATCGTCTTCGCCTTCGGCCTGATCGAGCGCGACGGCCTGGCCGTTCTCGTCGGCTGGGGGCTCACCGTCGTCGCCATCGCCTGGAATTCGGCGATCGTCTTCTTCGGCGCGGAACTGTCGCTGTTCCTCTATCGCTGGACGTCGAACCTCTGGGGCGCGGCCTGAGCCCCTCCCCTCGACGCCGGCTGGCCATCCCGGATTTCCCGGAACCGAGGCAATCCGGGCGTTTGTTCCGCTATCCGAAAACTTTCTTCACCGGCACGTCGCGGGCGCCTTGCGCGACGGAAAAACTGTGCTAGCTTTTCCTGAGAAAAGGTTTTCTCAGACGGTCCGGGCGGCGGCGCTATTCCCTCCGCCCTTTTTTGAAGCCGGTTGAGAAAACCTTTTCTCTAAAAGAGAGGCCGCCGCTCGAACGGACGGCCAGGCGAGGAAACGACGGCATGAGCGACGGCAGCGACAACGTGATTCAGCCCGCCCGCAGGCGGCCTGTGACGTTGCGCGACGTCGCCGAGGCCGCCGGCGTCAGCGTCGCCACCGCTTCCAAGGCGCTGAACGACCAGGGCCGCATGACCGTCGAGACGCGGACGCGCATCCGCTCGGTCGCGCTGCAGCTCGGCTTCCGGCCGAACGGCCTGGCGCAGAGCCTCTTGCGCCGCCGCAGCTTCACCGTCGGCCTGCTCACCAACGACACCTATGGCCGGTTCTCGCTGCCGGTGATGGCCGGCGTGTCGGAAGCGCTGCTCGACAACGGCGTCTCCGTCTTCCTCTGCAATGTCGAGGACGATCCGCGCCTCGGCCAGATGCATGTCGACGCCATGCTGGAAAAGCGCGTCGACGGCATCATCGCCTCCGGCAAGCGGCTCGACCGTCATCTGCCGGTCGACCTTTCCAATCTCGGGATTCCGGTGATCTACGCCTTCACCGATCCTGATCCCAACTCGATCG
>JAFKJZ010000697.1 GCA_017305815.1 Hyphomicrobiales bacterium | reverse complement strand
CCGACGTCGAGCGCGGCGTGCCGTAGTCGATCTCGTGGATCAGCGACATGGCGACCTCCTATCGGGCTTCTTCGAGGCTCGGCGCCGGCGCGTCGAAATCCTCTGGGAAATGGTGAAGCGCACTCATCACAGGATAGGGCGTAAAGCCGCCGAGTGCACAGAGCGAACCGAATTTCATCGTGTGGCAGAGATCTTCGAGCAGGACGCGGTTCTTGTCGCGCTCCTCGCCGCGCAGGATCTTGTCCATCGTCTCCACGCCACGCGTCGAGCCGATGCGGCAGGGCGTGCACTTGCCGCAGGATTCGAGCGCGCAGAACTCCATCGCGAAGCGCGCCTGCTTCGCCATGTCGACCGTGTCGTCGAAGACGACGATGCCGCCATGGCCGATCAACCCGTCCTTGCCGGCAAAGGCCTCATAGTCGAACGGCGTGTCGAACAGCGCACGCGGGAAATAGGCGCCGAGCGGCCCGCCGACCTGCACGGCACGGACCGGGCGGCCGGAAGCCGTGCCGCCGCCGATCTCGTCGACCAGTTCGCCGAGCGTGACGCCGAAGGCGACTTCGTATAGCCCGCCATGCTTCACATTGCCGGCGATCTGGATCGGCATCGTCCCGCGCGAGCGCCCCATGCCGAAATCGCGATAGGCGGCCGCGCCCTCGGCGAGGATCCACGGCACGGTGGCGAGCGAGATGGCGTTGTTGATGACGGTCGGCTGGCCGAACAGGCCCTTATGCGCCGGCAGCGGCGGCTTGGCGCGGACGACGCCGCGCCGGCCCTCCAGGCTTTCCAGCAGCGCCGTCTCCTCGCCGCAGACATAGGCGCCGGCGCCGACCCGCACCTCCATGTCGAAATCGAACGCCGAACCCGCGATGCCCCGGCCCAGATAGCCATTCTGGCGCGCCGTCTCGATCGCGGCTTCCATCGCCGCGACGGCATGGGGATACTCGGAGCGGATGTAGATGTAGCCGCGCGTCGCGCCGACGGCGATGCCGGCGATCGTCATGCCCTCAATCATGACGAAGGGGTCGCCTTCGAGCAGCATGCGATCGGCGAATGTGCCGCTGTCGCCCTCGTCGGCGTTGCAGACGATGTATTTCTGTTCGGCCCGGGTCCCGGCAACGGTGCGCCACTTCACGCCGGTCGGGAACCCCGCGCCGCCGCGACCGCGCAGGCCTGACTGCACCACTTCCGCGATGGTCGCGTCGGGACCGATCGCGAGCGTCTGCTCCAGCCCCCTGTAGCCACCATAGGCGCGATAATCGTCCAGCGAGAGCGGGTCGACGACGCCGCAACGCGCGAAGGTCAGGCGCGTCTGCCGCTTCAGCCACGGAATTTCCTCCGTCGGCCCAACCCGCAGCGCGTGGGGCTCGCCCGCGAGCATGGCATCCACCAGAGCCGGAACGTCCTCGGCCGCCACGGGGCCATAGGCGACGCGGCCCTCCGATGTGTCGACCTCGACCATCGGCTCCAGCCAGTAGAGGCCGCGGGAACCGTTGCGGACAATATCGAGCGCCAGCC
>JAFKJZ010000709.1 GCA_017305815.1 Hyphomicrobiales bacterium | reverse complement strand
AAGCCCCGTCCTCGCCCGCCTGCGGCCCGATAGCGCTTGCGCTCGGGCGTCGCGCGCGACATCCATCGCCGCATGAACGACACCACACACCGCCTCGATATGGTCCTGCTGGCCCGCGGGCTTGTCGCCTCGCGCGCCAAGGCGCGCGACGCCGTCCTGCGCGGCCATGTCCGCGTCGACGGCGTGCTCATCACCAAGCCCGCCGCCACGATCCGCCCCAACGCCACGCTCGAGATCGACGACCCGGCGCAGCGCTATGTCTCGCGCGCCGCGCTGAAGCTCGTCGCCGGACTCGACCATTTCGGCTATGATCCGACCGACCGGACGGCGCTCGATCTCGGCGCCTCGACGGGCGGCTTCACGGAGGTGCTGCTCGAACGCGGCGTGCGCCATGTCCACGCGCTCGATGTCGGGCATGGCCAGTTGCATCCGCGCGTCGCCGGCCGCTCGCGCGTCACCATGCGCGAGGGCCTCAATGTCCGCGATCTGACCGAAGAGGATATCGGCGAGCCGTTCGACGCCATCGTCTGCGACGTGTCGTTCATTTCGCTCCGGCTCGCTCTGCCGCCGGCTCTCGAACTGGCCGAGCCCGGCAGCTGGGCGATCCTGCTGGTCAAGCCGCAGTTCGAGGTCGGCAAGGACGGCATCGGCATCGTCGACTGGATCGCCACGGAGCCGGGATGGACCGTCGATGGCCTCATCCCCTCCCCGATCGCCGGCGGCGACGGCAATCACGAATTCCTGCTCGGCGTTAGGAAAGACAAAGCCCATGGCTGAGACCCTCACCATCACTTCCCTCGGCCATGAGGGCGACGGCATCGCCGAGACCGCTTCGGGCCAGAAGGTGTTCGTACCCTTCACTCTGCCGGGCGAAGTCGTCACCGCCGAGATCGCGGGCGAACGCGGTCATCTGGTCTCGATCGTCCGGCCTAGCCCCGACCGCATCGACCCGGCTTGCAAGCATTTCACCGTCTGCGGCGGATGCGCGCTGCAGCACTGGGCGCCGGAGAGATACCAGGCCTGGAAGCGTGAGCTCGTCGTCCACGCCTTCGCCCAGCGCGGCATCGAGACCGAGGTCGACCCGATCGTGCCGGTCGCTCCGCATACGCGCCGCCGCGCCGTCTTCACGCTCGCGCGCGACGACAAGGCCTTGGTGCTCGGCTTCAACAAGCGCGACAGCCACGACGTGCTGGCGATCGAGGAATGCCCGCTGCTGGTGCCGGAGATCGAGAACCGGCGCGACAAGCTGGCGGCGCTGGCCAACCGCCTCGTCGACCAGGGCAAGCGCGCCCGCATGACCGTCGTCTCGACCGATACGGGCCTCGACGTTTCACTCGAAGGCGCCCGCAAGCCTGGCCGTGCCGACTATGAGGCGCTCGGCCGCGCCGCGACGGACGGCTCGATCTGCCGGCTGACGGTCGATGGCGCGGAAATCGTCATGAGCCGCGTGCCCGAACTCCGCAACGATCCGATCGTGCTCTATCCGAGCCCCGGCGGCTTCCTGCAGGCGACGGCGCCTTCGGAAAAGAGTATGGCGGATCTCGTCGACGCGGCGGTCGGCAAGTCCGGGCCGGTGCTCGATCTCTTCTCCGGCATCGGCACCTTCACGCTCAAGCTGGCGCGGCGCTTCCCCGTGCTCGCCGTCGAGGGCGAGGCCAGGCTGCTGCAGGCGCTCGACCGCTCGATGCGCTTCTCCAAGAACATCAAGGCCGTGACGATGCGCCGGCGCGACCTGTTCCTGAACCCGATGGCGCCGCCGGAGCTGAAGCCGTTCCAGGCCGTCGTGTTCGACCCGCCGCGGGCGGGCGCCAAGGCGCAAGCCGAGATGCTGGCGAAATCCGCAGTGCCGCGCATCGTCGGCGTCTCCTGCAACGCCGCGACGCTGGCGCGCGATGCCCGCATCCTGATCGACGGCGGCTACAGGCTGACCCGCGTCACGCCGGTCGACCAGTTCCTGTGGTCCGGCCATATCGAGGTGGTCGCCACCTTCGAGCTCGCCCGCAAGGGAAGCACGACCCGGCGGGTCAAGCTGAGCTAAGTTTTTTGGGGCGGGCGAGGGCTGGCCTTCACCTCTCCCTGAGGGAGAGGTCGACGGCCGCAGGCCGGCGGGTGAGGGTTTACGGCGCTGCCGGCCAACCTCCGTCCCCAGAGCCTCATCCGGAGGGTTC
>JAFKJZ010000708.1 GCA_017305815.1 Hyphomicrobiales bacterium | reverse complement strand
CGCATGCCGAGCCGGGCGCCAGGCGGGAGCAGGATATCGCCCTCGACGAAATCGAGGCCCTTGGCGCGGATATGCTGACGCGGACGAACTGTTTCTGTCGCGCGGATGCGGCCATCCGCTTCGACGACGGCATCTTCCTGCAGCAGGATGGCGTCGGCGCCGTCGGGAACCGGCGCGCCGGTGAAGATGCGCACCGTCTGGTCCGGGCCGACCGTGCCGGCGAAGGCGTGGCCGGCTGGCGCGGCGCCGATCTCGGTGAGCAAGGCGGGCAGGGCAGCGACGTCGGCGGCGCGCACGGCATAGCCATCCATCGCGGAGACATCGAACGGTGGCTGCGTACGCCTTGCGGCCAGCGGCTCCGCCAGGACACGGTTCAGCGCCGCGCCCAGGGGCACGGTCTCGGCCAAGGTCGGTTCGACGTCCTGTGTGACGCGGGCGATCGCGTCCCCGACCGGGAGAAGATCACCCGCCATCAGCCGGTACTTTCGGATTCTGCGGTCCAGTCGCCCGACCGACCGCCCGTCTTTTCGATCAGGCGGATGCCGCCGACCGTCATGCCACGGTCGACGGCCTTGGCCATGTCGTAGATGGTAAGGCAGGCGACGGAGACGGCGGTCAGCGCCTCCATCTCGACGCCGGTGCGCTCGGCCACCTTGGTCGTCGCGCGGATGCGAAGGCCTGGCAGCGTGTCCTCGAACTCGATCTCGATCTTCACCTTCGACAGCATGATCGGATGGCAGAGCGGGATCAGCTCATGCGTCTTCTTCGCCGCCATGATGCCGGCGATCCGGGCGGTCGCGATGACATCGCCCTTGGCGGCCGTGCCGGAGCGGATGAGGTCGAGCGTCGCCGGCTGCATCGTCACTGTGCCTTCGGCGACCGCCGTGCGCTCAGTGATCGCCTTGGCCGAGACATCGACCATGTGCGCGGCGCCGGTCTCGTCCAGATGAGTGAGGCGAGGGGGCATCAGCCAAGCTCCTTGCGCATGAACAGGCGGTTTTCGAGCGGCAGACCCGAGAGTTCCTCACCAGCATGCAACAGAAAGAAAGCCGGCGTCCAATCGTCCGGCAGCACTTCGAGGAAGCCGCGCCGCTCGTAGAAGGGACGGTTCCACGGCACGTCGCGGAAGGTGGCGAGCGTCAGCCGCGACAGGTCGCGCCGGCGGGCTTCGTGCTCGGCAGCGGCCAGCAGCGCGCTGCCGACGCCCTGGCCGCCATAAGCGGTAGCGACGGAGAGCTCGTAGATGTGCAGCGCGTCGTCGAGCCGGCCGGCCAGCAGGAAGCCGACCGGCGCATCGTCGCCCTCGGCCGCGCACAACACGACGCCATGCGCGAAAAGCGAGCGCAGGAAGGCTTCGCTGGTGGTGTCGCTGTCGGCGACCGCTGCGAGGCCGACCTCGCGAAAGCGCTGGCCGGCGTCGCGTTCGACCGTACGCAGCGACGGGCATTCGTCCGGGTGGGCCGGACGGATGGAGATGGTCATGATCAGGCCGATGCGCGGCCCAGAAGATGCGCGGTGGC
>JAFKJZ010000707.1 GCA_017305815.1 Hyphomicrobiales bacterium | reverse complement strand
GACGCCGACGCTGATCTGCCAGGGCACGCGCGACGAATTCGGAACACGGGAAGAGGTTGGCGGCTATGCGCTGTCGCCACGAATCGAGGTTCTCTGGCTCGAGGATGGCGACCACGACCTGAAGCCGCGCAAGGGCGTCTCCGGCTTCACGGCGGCGGACCATCTTAAGACGATGTCGGCCCGGGCATCGAGCTGGATCCACGGGTTGGTGGACCGCTGATAGCCGGAGCGGTCGCACCAGGCGGAGCGGAGGGGACGCGAGCTGCGAACCTGCCGGGAGCCAGGCGAAACGTTCGGGGACGCGTGGGCTTTTCTGGAAAATGGTGCCGGTTGAGGGGATTGAACCCCCGACCTTCGGTTTACAAAACCGCTGCTCTACCGCTGAGCTAAACCGGCCCGGTGACGGGTGTAGTGAGGACCGCACCCGCCGGTCAAGCGCGGATCGCGCAGATTTCCGCAATCGATCGCTTTTCCCTCCGCTGCCGCTTTGGCCGTGCGCGGGGAGGGCGGCGGGGTGGAATCACGCGGGAGGCGTTGGCTCGCGCGTGATTCGCAGTCGTGCCCGCCTCAGGCGGTGGGCGTGCCGAGATGGCGGTGGGCCAGGTAGAGCGACAGCACCGCCGCGTTGGAGACGTTGAGGCTCTTGATCGCGCCAGGCATGTCGAGCCGGGCGACGACGTCGCAGCGGTCGCGCGTCAGACGGCGCAGGCCCTTGCCTTCCGCGCCCAGCACGAGGGCGATCCGGTCGCCCTGCATGCCGTCCTCGATCGAGGTCGTGCCTTCGCTGTCGAGGCCGACGCAGGTGTAGCCCATGTCGCGGAGATCGGTGAGCGCGGTTGCGAGATTCGGCACTTCGATCATCGCGATGTGCTCGAGCGCGCCGGATGCCGACTTGGCGAGCACGCCGGTCTCGGTCGGGGCGTGGCGGCCTGTGGTGACCAGCGCATCGGCGCCGAACGCGACGGCCGAGCGCAGGATCGCGCCGACATTATGCGGATCGGTCACCTGGTCGAGCACGACGACGAGGCGGGCGTCGCCGAGCGCGTCGAGATCGAGCGGCTCCAGAGGCGCGACTTCGACAGCGACGCCCTGATGCACCGCCTCGGCGCCGAGCAGTTTGTCGAGATCGCGCGGCGACGCGTCCTTGAGGCCGGCGGGGAGGGAGGCGCCCTCCTCGACGAGCCGTGCTGCGGCATTCTGCGTCGCCAGCAGCGTCAAAACCTTGCGCCGGGGATTCGAAAGCACCGCTGCCACGGCGTGGATGCCATATATCCACAGCTGATCGGGCCGGCGTTCGGCCGGCGCGTTGGAGCCGAAACGGCGTTGGCCGTGTTGGCCGGGCTTGCCCTTGCCGCCCCGGAAATGGCCGGGTTGCCGTGGGGATTTGCTATGTTTGTTTTCGTCGGTCATGCCCCGCTTATACGAGCGGCGCGCGAAACCGGCAAGGTTGGCAAACGGCTCATCGCCGCGAGCCTCGACAATACTGTCAACAGCATGCCGGCCGACGCCCTTGAGTGCGGC
>JAFKJZ010000461.1 GCA_017305815.1 Hyphomicrobiales bacterium | reverse complement strand
GACAGCCTCGCCCTCTACATGTACCAGAAGCCGAAGACGGCGAAGCGGCTCTCCTTCGAGGTGATCCCGCGCACGGTCGACGAGTATTTCGGCTTCGTCGACGCCTATCCGCGCCAGCCGGTCGAGCAGCAGCTCGGCAATCCCGCCTGGCACATCCATTCCGGCCACCCGCCGGCGGAAGGCACGCCGATTCCCTTCGCCATGCTGCTCAACCTGGTCAGCGTCTCCGACGCCACCGACAAGGGCGTGCTGTGGGCCTATATCTCGCGTTACATGCCGCATCTGACGGCGGCGACGCACGACAAGCTCGACCGCCTCGCCGGCTACGCGATCCACTACTTCAACGACGTGCTGAAGGCTGGCAAGCACTACGTCCTGCCGGAAGGCGCGATCCGCGAGGCGCTCGTCGCGCTCGACGCGGCGCTGGCGGAGATGCCCGCCACGGCCGACGCCGACGAGATCCAGACTGTCGTGTTCGACATCGGCCGCAAGTACTTCCCGGATCCCAACAAGAAGGGTCCGGACGGCAACCCGCCCGGCGTCTCCCTCGACTGGTTCCGCGGCCTCTACCAGGTGCTGCTCGGCCAGGACCAGGGCCCGCGCTTCGGCTCCTTCGTCGCCATCTACGGCATTCCGGAGACGCGCGAGCGCATCGCCAAGGCGCTGCGCGGCGAACTCGCGGCCGGCTGACGCCTCGCATCCGCCGATCACGATCCGGTTGTTTTGATCCAGACGTGATCGGCTTTGGCCTTCCCGTCCGGAACGGTTGCGTTATTGGGTTCGTTTCCTGAGCGGGAGCGAGCGCGATGAGACCGCAATGGCCGATCATGCTCTGCCTGTTCGCCGGTCCCGCCCTTTCGGCCACCGGCGACGAGCAGAGCTTCCAGAACCGCTTCGCCGGCAGCTGGACCGGAGGCGGTCCCGTGCGGCGCAACGCCGAGTCGCCCATCATCGACGCCGATTGCGCCGTAACCGGTGACCATGCGCCCAACCGCATGTCGATCAGCGGCAGTTGCCGCGGCGCCGTCGTCTTCACCCGCGACATCAGCGCCGACGTCACCTTCAATCCGGCGACCGGCCGCTATACCGGCACCTATGTCGGCGCCCGCGCCGGTCCGGCCACGATCGTCGGCAAGCGCAACGGCAACCGCGTCAACTTCACCATGACCTGGCCGAAGCCGGTCAATGGCAGCACCAGGGCGCGCATGTCGATCCTGAATGACGGACAGGGCATGCTGCGCATCCAGGTCGTCAGCCAGCCGCAGGCGAACGGGCCTGCCACCACTTTGTCGGACCTCACCTTCCGCAAGCACTGAGCCGCCCTACCCCGCGAACGCCGCCGCCGCGCGGTGCAGCAGGGCATGGCGGCGGGCGATCGGCTCGACATCGGCGCTATAGCCGCCGCCGATGACGCCGGCGAGCGGGATGCCGCGGCTGCGCACCGCCTCGATCACCAGCCGGTCTCGCGCCGCGAGGCCGGCATCGGTCAGCGACAGCCGGCCGAGCCGGTCCTCCTCATGCGGATCGACGCCGGCATTGTAGAAGACGATGTCGGGATGGGTACGGTCGAGCAGCGGCGCCAGGATGCCGTCCAGCGCGGCGAGATAGGCGCGGTCATCGGTGCGGTCGGCCAGCCCGATGTCGATCGTCGACTGCCGCTTGCGGACGGGGTAGTTCTTCTCGCCATGCAACGACAGCGTCGTCACGGTGGCGTCCTCGGCGAAGATCTCGGCCGTGCCGTCGCCCTGGTGCACGTCGCAATCGACCACCAGCGCGGTGCCGCTGATCCCCTCGGCCATCAGCACGCGGATCGCCACGGCGACGTCGTTGAAGGTGCAGAAGCCGGCGCCCTGTTCGGAGCGGGCATGATGGCTGCCGCCAGCCGTGTTGCAGGCGAGGCCATGGGCCAGCGCCAGCCGGGCCGCCAGGATGGTGCCGCCGGTCGCCGCCGCCGCGCGTCGCACCACCGTCTCGTTCATCGGCAGCCCGATCTCGCGCTCGATCGCCGGCGGCACGGCGAGCGACAGGACCGCCTCGACATAGGACCGGTCATGCGCGAGCGACAATTGCGCCGCCGTCGCCGGCTCCGGCACGACGAAGCCCGCCGGCGCCAACCCGTCGGCCCTGACGATCTCGGCCAGCCGGCGGTATTTCTGCATGGGAAAGCGATGATCGGCGGGGATCTCGGCGGTGTAGGCGGGGTGGTGGACGATGGGCGGGAGCATCCGCCGAACATAGGGCCGGCCGCGAGACATGCAACGATCGCGTCGACGCCGGGCGACGAAGCGGCTATCGCTTCTTGCCCACACCACGCCACGCCGACATCATGACCGCCATCCGCCCCTTCGAAGTCACCCATCGCGGCATCCTGGCCATCGCCGTGCCGATGACGCTCGCCTATCTGACGACGCCGCTGCTAGGCCTCGTCGGCATGGGGGTGATCGGCCGCCTCGGCGATGCGGCGCTGCTCGGCGCCGTGGCGCTTGGCGCCGTCATCTTCGATTTCGTCTTCGCCACCTTCAATTTCCTGCGCAGCGGCACCACCGGGCTGGTGGCGCAGGCGCTCGGCGCCGACGACCGCAAGGAGATCCAGGCCACCTTCTTCCGCGCCCTGATCCTCGCCTTCGGCATCGGCCTCGTCGTCATCCTGCTCTCGCGGCCGAGCCTCGCGATCGCGCTCGCGGCGCTTGGCGGCAGCCCGGCCGTACAGGCGGCGACGGCGGAATACTATTCCATCCGCGTGTTCTCGACGCCGTTCGCGCTCGCCAACTACGTCATGCTCGGCTGGCTGATCGGGCTAGGCCGCTCGACGCTCGGCCTCGTGCTGCAGACCTTCCTGAACGGGCTCAACATCGTCCTCAACATCGCCTTCGTGCTGGGCCTCGGCTGGGGCATCGCCGGATCGGCCTGGGGCACGACGATCGGCGAGGCGGTGACGGCCATTCTCGGTCTGGCGCTGGTGATGCGCCGGCTTGACCGGACGCATCGGCCGTCGATGGCGCGCATCCTCGACCGCACGCAGATCCTGCGCATGGTCGCGGTCAATCGCGACATCATGATCCGTTCGTTCACGCTGCTGTTCGCCTTCGGCTTCTTCGCCTCGCGCGGCGCCAAGATGGGCGACGTCGTGCTGGCGGCGAACGCCGTGCTGATGAACTTCTTCCTCGTCGGCGGCTATTTCCTCGACGGCTTCGCCGCCGCGGCGGAGCAATATGCCGGCCGCGCCATCGGCGCCCGCTACAAGCCAGCCTTCCTGCGCTCGCTGAAGCTGACGCTGGGCTGGGGCTATGTGCTCGCCTTCATCGCCGCCGCCTGCTTCTGGTTCGGCGGCCCCTGGCTGATCGACTGGATGACGGTGAATCCCGCCGTGCGCGAAACCGCCCGCCACTACCTGTTCTGGACGGCGCTGACGCCGCTCGCCGGCGTTCTCGCCTTCGAGATGGACGGCATCTTCATCGGCGCCACCTGGTCGGCCGACATGCGCAACATGATGCTGCTGTCGCTCGCGCTCTATCTCGCGGTCTGGGCGGTCGCCGAGCCGCTCTGGGGCGCGCATGGCCTGTGGCTGGCCATGCTGGTCTTCCTGTCGGCGCGTGGTTTCACGCTCGCCTGGCGGTGCGGCATCCGCACCCGCGCAGCGTTTGCCTGAGGCGGTTCACGCCGTCTCGGCCGCCCATTTCTCCGTCTCGATGCCGACGGCGTCGGCGATCGAGGACATGCCGCGACGGTCGAGGATGCGCGACAGGCCTGCCAGGATCGAGGCAGGCAGCCCCGGACCGCCATAGACGAAGCCGGAATAGATCTGCACCAGGTCGGCGCCGGCCGTGATCTTGGCAAAGGCGGTCTCGGCCGATTCGATGCCGCCGACGCCGACCAGCGGCATCTCGGGGCCGACGAGCTTGCGGAAGCGGGCGAGCTGGATCGTCGAAAGGCGGAACAGCGGCCGGCCGGAAAGGCCGCCCGTCTCCCTCGCCGTCGCGGCGTCGATCAGCTTCGGGCGGCTGATCGTGGTGTTCGAGACGATGACGCCGTCGATCTTCCGAGCCAGCGCCACCTCGGCGACGTCGGCAAGGCCGGCCTCGGCCATGTCGGGCGCGATCTTCAGGAGCACCGGCACGCGGCGCGCCTGGGCATCGCGCGCCTCGAGCACGCGGGCGAGCAGTTCGTCGAGCGCGCCCTTCGCCTGCAGGTCGCGCAGGCCCGGCGTGTTCGGCGAGGAGACGTTGACGGTGAAATAGGAGGCGAGGTCGGCGAAGGTCTCGATGCCCGCGACATAATCGGCGACCCGGTCGACCGCGTCCTTGTTGGCGCCGATATTGACGCCGACGAGGCCGGGCTTGCCGCGCCGCGCCTGGAGTCGCAGCCGCGCCGCCGCATGGCCGGCATTGTTGAAGCCGAGCCGGTTGATCACGCCATGATCCTCGACCAGGCGGAACAGGCGCGGCTTCGGATTGCCGGGCTGCGGCTTCGGGGTGATCGTGCCGATCTCGACGAAGCCGAAGCCAAGCGCCAGGAGCGGATCCGGCACCTCGGCGTTCTTGTCCAGCCCGGCGGCGATACCGAGCGGATTGGGAAACCGCAATCCGAACAGGTTGCGCGCCAGCCTCGGGTCACGGTCAGGACGGACCGAAGGATGCAGCCCGGAAGACAGCACCTTCAGCGAGAGGCCATGCGCCTTTTCCGGATCGATCCGGAACAGCAGCGGTCGGACGAGGCTGCCGAAAGCGCTCACGCCGCAAGCTCGGGAAAGACGTGCAGGCCGTCGGTGCCGACCGGTAGCGCCTTGGTCCAGATTACCGCCGAGAAATCGAGCGGGCCGTAGAGATGCGGGAACAGCGCGCCGCCGCGCGACGGCTCCCATTTCAGCTTGTCGCCGAGCTTGTCGCCATCGATTGCGACGAGCACCAGGCCAGACTGGCCGCCGAAATACCTCGCAGCCGTCTCGCGCACCTGGTCGGCGGCCGAGAGATGGATAAAGCCATCGGTGATGTCGATCGTGGCGCCAGTGAAGACGCCCGCGTCCCTCGCCTGGCTCCAAAGGATGTCGGGGGCGATCTTGAAGATGACGGTCATGTGGGATCCCTTAGGTTTGTCGGGAACCTAGTCGCGCCATCGCGGCGGAACAAGGGTTCGCGCGCAGCCGGCGTCAAAATGCCGGCCCCGCCGCTGGACAGACCTCGTGGACGGGGATAAAAAGCTGGTTGAGAGGGATTTATTCCTTTCCCTGCGGCTTTCGAAGCGCGGGACGACGCGGGCCTGGCCCGCATTCGCGGAGGTTTCCGCCATGTTGTCGCACGAGTGGATCTGGGCGGCGATCGATCGCCTGGCAGCCCGCAACGAGCTGACGGCGTCCGGCCTTGCCCGCAAGGCCGGCCTCGACCCGACCACGTTCAACCGCTCCAAGCGCGTCGCCGTCGACGGCAGGCCGCGCTGGCCCTCGACGGAAAGCATCTCCAAGATCCTCGAGGCGACGGGCGAGCCGCTCGATCGCTTCATGGAGCTCACCATCCGCCGGCTGGCGCCGCCGGAGCAGACAGGGCCGTTCCGCCACGTTCCGCTGCTTGGCTTCGCGCAGGCCGGCGCCGGCGGCTATTTCGACGATGGCGGCTTCCCCGTCGGCCAGGGCTGGGACGAGGTCGCGATCCCGCAGACCAGGATGACCGAGGGCGTCTACGCGCTCGAGGTCTCGGGTGAATCGATGATGCCGCTCTACCGGGCCGGCGACATCATCATCGTCTCTCCGACGGCGACCTGCCGCCCCGGCGACAGAGTCGTCGTGCGCACCCAGGGTGGCGAGGTCATGGCCAAGGTGCTGGCCCGCAAAACCGCGAAGATCGTCGAGCTGCACTCCCTCAATCCCGAGCATCCGAACCGCGAGATTGCCGCCCGCGAGGTGGAGTGGATGGCCCGGATCATCTGGGCGAGCCAGTGAGGACGGCGCCCGCCGCGCTCTGGTTGACCGCGATGATCGGCCTCGCCGTAATCGTCACCTCGAAGATCGGCGGCCTCGACCGCCACGAGCTCGCCGGGCTGATGGGGGCGCCGGCGCCGGAACAGGTCGCCGTTTCGAACGACGTGGACGATGCCGACCGCGATCCGTTCGACGGCCCGGTCGATGCCGATGACTGTGGCGCCCCGGATCCGGACATGCCGCCGGGGGCGATGCCGCCATCCGCGACCGGGGCTCCCGCCGCCGCAGCTCCGCAGACACTCCCGCCCGCGGTCGAGACACCGGCGTCGCCCCCGGACCCCTCCCCCGACCCCGCCCCCATGCGCACGCCGCGCAACGTCACGGCGCCCGGCATGACGCCGGCCCCGGCGCTGACCGGCCCGCTCGAACGCGAGGCGATACCGAAAAAGCCGCCGGCGCCGCCACGCTGGAAGGCATTTTCGCCCGTCGTCGTGCGCGAAGCCGGGCTGCTCGACATCGGACAGCGCCATGTCCGGCTCGCCGGCATCCGCGTACCGGATGACGACCGGCTCTGCCATCCGGCCGAGACGGACGAAGCGGCGGGCGAGATCGCCTGCGCCAAGCTGGCGCTGGCAGCGCTGCGCCGCCGCGTGCGGGCGCTCGGCGTCGAGTGCCGCGTCTCCGCCAATGACACGACCGACCCGCTCGTCGCGCCCTGCCGGATCGGCAGCACCGATCTCGGCCAGTGGCTGATCGAACAGGGCTGGGCCGAGGCGGCCGCGAAGGCGCCGGACGGCTACAAGACGGCCGAGACCGAGGCGCGCTGCTTCCGGCGCGGCATCTGGCAGGCGGGACCGCCACCAGCCGATTGCCTGCAGAACTGAGGCTCAGGAGGTGGAGCTGCGCCAGCCGGCGGCAAGAAGGCCCGCGCCGACCAGCAGGCCACCGCCGGTACGGTTGACGATGCGCTGCACGCTCGGCTTGCGGATGGTCCGGCGCGCACCGGCGGCGATCAGCGCGTAGCTGGCCGCATTGATCGTCGCCAGCACGAGGAAGGTCACCTCGAACAGGATCATCTGCGGCAGCAGCGGCTGGCTCGAAACCAGGAACTGCGGCAGGAAGGCGACGAAGAAGACGATGCTCTTCGGGTTCAGCGCCGTCACCGCATAGGCATGCAGGAAGATGCGGACCGGGCGCACTTCCGACGTCTGCGCCTCCGTCTGCGCTCCCGTGGGCGCACGCCAGAGCTTGATGCCGAGATAGATGAGATAGGCGCCGCCGACCCATTTCAGCACGGTGAACAGCGCCGCCGAGGCGGCGAGCAACGCGCCGAGGCCGAGCATCGATGCCGTCATGGCGGTGAAATCACCGAGGGCGACGCCGGCGACGGTGGCGCCGGCTGACTTGCGGCCATGGCTCAGCGCATAGGAGATCACCAGCAGGATGGTCGGGCCGGGAATGGCGAGGATGACGGCCGAGGCGGCCGCGAAGGCCAGCCAGTGTTCGAAGGACATGCTGCTTCTCCCTGGAGAACAGCATCAATCCACCGAAGCCTCGCCGTGGCAAGCCCTTCGACCAGGTGCCTTGAGTTGGCCGAGCCCGGTCAGACCTTGCGGGCCGGCTTCGCCAGCGCCTGACCATCGGAAGGCTGCAGGCATTCGGGAGCGATATCGGGCCAGGACTGGACCTCGCAGCCCTTGCGGCCGCCGACAGCGGCCTTGTCGAACAGAGTGAGCGCGGTCGGATCCGAGGCGCCGCTGGTGCGGCTCATGGCCTGGCCACCATAGGCCGTGACGCCGAAGGCGACGATCGCCGCGGTGGCGACGAGACTGATGGTGGTGCGGGTGTACAACTTTGCCATTTCCGATCCGCGTCGCCTGAAGACGCCCCCCTGTTTTCCGGTGCAGGCCCAACGCCCGCCGTCATGGCTTCGTTCCACCATGACGCTGGGGAAGAGTCAGTGATGGCCATCACAAAGGGCCGCGCGGACGACACAACAACAGCCATCGCGCCCGCGGCGGCTTCAGAGGTTTTCCTTTCCAAGAATTGCCCCTGCGGCAAGATCCATTTTCTTGATCAAACTACTCGTCATTCTGTCCAATGAGGACATTCGACGGGCCCCCGTTCCCGCACGCAACCTGCCTGTGCCTCGGAGACAAGAATGCTCACACGTCGCCACTTCGGACTTCTGGCGGGGACCGGCCTCGTCGGCCTTGCCGCCACCTCGCTCGCCGGCCGCAAGGCCCAGGCGGAAGAGGCGAAGACGCTGCGGATCGGCTACCAGAAGGCCGGCCTCCTCGCCGTGGCGCGGCGCGAGAAATCGATCGAGAAACAGCTCGAAGCGGACGGCACGACGGTCACCTGGGTCGAGTTCGCGGCCGGGCCGCCGCTGCTGGAAGCGCTCAATGTCGGCGCCATCGATTTCGGCTGGACCGGCGACGCCCCGCCGATCTTCGCCCAGGCCGCCGGCGCCAATCTCGTCTATGTCGGCGCCGCCCCCTCCAACGGCAAGGGCGAGGCGATCATCGTCAAGGACGGTTCTCCGGCCAAGACGGTCGCCGACCTCAAGGGCAAGAAGATCGCCGTTACCAAGGGCTCCAGCGCCCATAATCTGCTGGTCGCGGCGCTCGAGAAGGCCGGCATCGCCTTCGCCGACATCACGCCCGTCTACCTGTCGCCGGCCGATGCGGCTGCCGCCTTCGCCAGCGACAGCGTCGATGCCTGGTCGATCTGGGATCCCTTCCTGGCGCTGGCCGAAGCACGCCAGCCGGTGCGGCTGCTGACGACCACCGCCGACACCATCGCGGTCAACACCTACCTGCTCGCGAACAAGGACTTCGCCAACGCCAACCCGGCTATTATCGCCAAGACGATCGCCGGCCTCGGCGACGCGGCCAATTGGGCCAATGCCAATCGCGGCGAGGTGGCGAAGGCGCTGACGGAAATCACCGGCGTGCCGAGCGGCCCGCAGACCGTGGCGGTCGAGCGCGCCGTCTACGGCATCCTGCCGCTCTCGGACGCGATCGTCGCCGGCCAACAGGTGACCGCCGATCGCTTCTTCAAGCTCGGCCTCATCCCGAAGCCCATCACCGTCTCCGACGCGGTCTGGACCGCACCGAAGGCGTGATCGAGACTGCGCGTCCTCGGGACGGCCCGTTTCTCGAACCACGCACGCGCCACCCAGAGAACGCGACCACCACCACGAAGGCCGCCGCCATGACCGTCACCACCGCCGATCCGCTCAATTTCTTCTGGTTCATCCCGACCTATGGCGATGGCACCTATCTCGGCTCCGAGACGCAGCAGCGTCCGCCGGAGTTCGGCTATGTCAGGGAGGTCGCCCAGGCGGTGGATCGGCTCGGCTTCGGCGGCGTGCTGCTGGCGACTGGCCAAGCCTGCGAGGAAAGCTGGGTGACGGCATCCGGCCTCGCGACGGTGACGGAAAAGCTCAAATTCC